>JANKMV010000085.1:0-7732 GCA_024650095.1 Bacillota bacterium
ATTGATGGACAAGTGGGTATTGCGCTACAGGATAACGATGTGGTGCAAGTTACACGCGCGCCATTTACCACCCCACTTGTGCAATTACAAGGTACCGACTTCTACACACTTCTGCATCGCAAGCTGACTAAAGTGATAAATAGGCAACCGGAAAGGGTGTAAGATTGCCATGTTACGCGTGTTGGAAGTACGGAGCTTGGCTTTAATTGATAATCTCACGTTTTATCCTAGTGTTGGTCTAAACGTGATTACCGGTGAGACAGGAGCGGGGAAATCCATGCTCCTTGATGCCGTAAGCCTTCTTTTAGGTGAGCGCGCCAGTGCTGATGTCATTCGCACAGGAGAAGAGAGCGCGCTGATGCAGGCGATTTTTTCTGATGTGACAGTGGAACGAACCCAAGCCAAGGCGAATGGTGATGAATTACTATTTAGTCGTGAAGTTCGACGCAGCGGACCTAATATTTGCCGCATTAATGGTCGGGTAGAACCCTTAACGCAAATGGCGGCGTGGGGGCGACAGCTGGTGGATTTACACGGTCAAAATAAGCAGCAATCTTTGCTGGCAGCCTCAACGCAGCGAGAGCTATTGGATGCGTACGGAGGGAAAAAACTGGCACAGTGTTGCAAAGAAGTGGCAATACTATATAAACAACTGAGCGCGCTGCAAGAAGAACTGCAGGCATTAGGTGGTGACGATGCAGCCGTTGTGAGGCAAGTTGACTTCTTACGCTTTCAATTGGACGAAATTATGATGGCGGACATATCGGCCGCAGAAGAAGAAGAGTTGGAAAAACGCTTACGCCGTCTTACGAATGCGCAACAGTTGATGGAACGTACACATCGTGCTTACGAGGATTTGTACGAAGCTGATAATGATAGCGCTATTATTGACCGCTTAGGAGTAGTGGAAAAAGAATTGGCAGCCGCATCGTCGCTTGATGATACACTAACTGAAATTTTACAACAGGTTGTTAGCGCGGCAGAACAAATCATGGACGCAGCCCGTGAATTACGTAGTTATCAAGACACAGTGAGCCTTGATCAAGAAGATCTGCAGGAAGTTACCGTTCGTTTGGAAACATACCGTAAAATTAAACAAAAGTATGGTCCCACGCTACTCGATGTGGAGCAGCTTACGGAACAATTACAAAGAGAATTAGATGAACTAACCCACCGTAGCGCCAAACGAGTAGCACTGACAGCAAATATTGAACAAACGACAGCGTCGCTCCACAAAGCCGCAGCGTCTTTATCGCACCTGCGTCTGCAGACTGCCACCATCTTAGCTGAGAGAATTAATCAAGCGTTGCAAAGTTTGGCACTACAAGGGGCTCAATTTTCCATTCATGTTCAGCAAGAAAAGCACTGTGGAGTAAACGGCTACGACAAAATTGAATTTCAATTGGCAGCTAATGTGGGTGAACCCTTGCGCTCGCTAGCAAAAACGGCTTCGGGCGGTGAAATATCGCGTGTGATGTTGGCCATCAAAAGCGTCCTTGCCGAACAGGATGCGGTGGATACGCTCATTTTCGATGAAATTGATGCTGGTATTGGTGGATTAACGGTGCGAGCTGTCGCCGAAAAATTAAAACAGCTCGCAATACACCGTCAAGTTATTTGCGTTACGCACCAGCCACTGATCGCGGCTGCAGCCGACCATCACTTTTTAATTTTTAAAGAGAGTCATGCTGGTCGAGCAGTGACGCACATCAAAAAACTTTCATTAGAAGAAAGGGAAGCTGAATTAACGCGCATGCTAGGCGGTGAAGATGAGGTCGCATTGGCTCATGCTAAAAAACTCTTACACGAGTCACAAGCGTCATAATAGCTGTAGTAAAAAACATTCCCCAGATATAAGCCGTATGGCTTGCAACTTACACAAAAAAACAAATTTTTTTCAGAAGATCTTCACAAACTAACGGTGAAGATCTTTTTTTATGTCTTGCTAGCATTTTGCATCTATATAAAGAAGAAGCGAAAAGCTTGCCATGGCGTCATCTTACAGATCACGCCGTCTTATTCATTTTTTTTCTTGTCAGTGTAACCAGATGATACAATAACATTATGTAAACTAAAATCGTATAAAAAAATGGCTGCGCGGTTATCTTAAAATTACAATTCACTTCAATTTTGACGGAGGTGATTCTCCAAGCGATGCGACAAGGAGTGATAATCGCGTGAAAAAATGGCGTAGACAACAGACGCTAGCTCTGATGCTGTTTGGCGTAATTCTGTTAATGGCTACGGCATTTCCCTGGCGGATCTGGGTAACTTTACAAAATGATCTACGCATCCTCGAAGGTGGGGAACATTATGTAAACATAGCGAGCCCATTTTCCATCTCTGTTACGGGAGATAAAGATGGTGTCTTAGCCCTCAATGGTGTTTCAGTTTCCGATCAAGGAAGCAAACTGAATTTACTAAAACCGCTATTATTTAGCGCAGAGGGTTTGGGTTCGGTTAACCTGGAGTTTAGGCTGTTTGGTCTGATTCCCTTACGTCAGCTGACAGTGAATGTTTTACCAGAAATGATGCTAGTTCCTGGTGGACATTCCATCGGCATTAAGCTACACAGCGATGGCGTTTTGGTGGTGGGACATCATTCAGTACAGGGAAAGAATGAGTCGACTTCACCTGCTAAGGATGCAGGAATTGAAGTTGGCGATGTCATTTTAGCCATCGAAGGAATTAAATTGCAGGATGCTAATCAAGTGGCTGAATTGATTGCAAAGTATGCTGGCAGAAGCACCCTTTCCTTTCAAATTAAACGAACTGAGCGGATATTTACCGTTAATGTAGCTCCTCTCTTGTGCCAAGAGACGAAGCGGTCACGGATCGGCCTTTATGTCAGAGATTCTGCTGCGGGAGTCGGTACCATGACATTCTATGACCCGGTGACAAACATTTATGGTGCCTTGGGTCATGTGATTACAGATGTGGATACGAATCAAGCCATTGAAGTGCGTGATGGACAGATTGTTAAAGCGAACATTGTCAATATCAAGTCAGCGCAACGAGGATATCCCGGTGAAAAAACTGGGATATTCCAGGAAGACCAGGATTTAGTGGGAAGCATCGAAAAGAACTGTCTATTTGGGATTTTTGGGCGGCTATCGCAAATTAAGCCTGAACAGGGTAGTGAGAATCGGCCGTTACCCATGGCATTAATGTCACAAGTGAAGCCCGGACCAGCAGAAATCTTAACGGTGTTGGAAGGAACAACCATTGAACGTTTTGATATTGAAATTCAGCGGGTCTATAATCAGTCACACCCCAGTGATAAAGGGATGATTGTTCAGATTACCGATGAGCGTTTACTAGAAGCAACGGGTGGTATTGTGCAAGGAATGAGTGGAAGCCCCATCATTCAAGATGGTCATTTAGTGGGAGCAGTAACCCATGTTTTCGTCAACGACCCCACTCGAGGGTATGGGATTTTCATCGAGTGGATGGTTGCAGAGTCTGGGCTACTAGAATCTAGCAATATCTAGACAAAAAGCACGTCTTTTACGAAGGCGTGTTTTTTGTCTAGTCTATAACAGTAATTTGAACTTTTTCTACGACTATGTTACATAAAGTATCACGTAGTATGTGTAAGAAGCTACAATTGTTTACACAATGGCAGTTGCTCGTACTGATAACTTCACTTTACTACGTTTAGAGGGTGTGGGTGAAAATTTATTGAATAAATGTGAATAATCAGAAAGGAATATCTATCCAAATGTCGAATAAAACACGGAGGCCCATATTAGTTTGTTAGATTTAGGAGGAGATAAAGGAATGCTAAAAGTTTTCGTAGCTGACGACAACAGAGAATTTAGCGATTTGTTGGTGGAGTACCTCGAGCAGCAACCAGACATCGACATAGTGGGTAAAGCATATAACGGGAAAGAAACATTAGAATTAATCTCGGAGGAGCCCCCAGATGTATTACTTCTTGATATCATAATGCCACATTTAGACGGACTTGGTGTGCTTGAACAAATCAGCCGGATGCAAGATAAACCAAAAGTCATTATGTTGACCGCTTTTGGCCAGGAGGACATTACACGTAAAGCTGTGGAGTTGGGTGCTGCCTACTACATCCTAAAACCATTTAATATGGAAGTTTTAGTAGATCGAATTCGTCTGCTGGGTGATGGACGTTCTCCGTCTCCCACAGTGACTTCATTGACGCGCTCGGCTAAAAGGTCAAGCCAAAGCCTCGAAGCCGATGTCACCAACATTATTCATGAAATTGGCATTCCTGCACATATTAAAGGCTACCATTATTTACGTGAAGCCATTATGATGGTTGTAGATGAAGTGGATTTGTTAGGATCCGTAACCAAAGTTTTATATCCTCGTATTGCAGATAAATTCGACACTACCGCTTCCCGCGTGGAGCGCGCTATCCGTCACGCCATCGAGGTGGCTTGGTCACGCAACAATATTGAGACCATTAAAAAATTCTTTGGTTATACTATTAACACGGAGCGGGGTAAACCCACAAACTCTGAATTTATTGCTTTAGTGGCAGATCGTTTACGTCTCTACGGTAAGGGACTACATTAAGCATTAGCTTATAAATCTACAAGAATAGAAGAATAAACCGACTTGACGTGTATCAAGTCGGTTTATTCTTTTATTTCTGGAAATAATATGCTTTATGCCATCATTCGTGTTTAAAATCAGTGTTCTGTTACATAATAACAAAAACGGGAAGTCGAGAACGTACGCATGAAACGCCATTTTAAAGGATCAGCTGCCATTGTCGGTCCAGTCAAGGCAGGGACAAAAACAAAAATACTAATTGATCGACTTAAGCCTGGTGACATTGCGCTCATTAATCATCTCGACCTCGATGAATTGGCTGCGGTTTCACTTCGTGATCGTAAGGTTTGTGCTGTAATTAATGTGGAAGCCTCCAGCTCAGGCCGTTATCCCAATAAAGGGCCTAAAATATTGTCTGATGCAAAAATCCTTCATCTCGATCTTGCTGGTGCTGTCTTAATGGACCAAATCGCTGAGGGTGACATGCTGACACTTCGTAACAATGAAATTTGGCGTGGACAAGAATTACTGGCAACGGCTCGCGTGGTGGATGAAGAACTGATTACAAAGCAAATGACAGCCGCAGAATTAAACTTAGACACATTACTTGACGCATTTGTGCAGAATACACTTGAGTACGCCTTAAAAGAAAAGGAACTGATTCTTGGTGGCATGAACATGCCACACCTGCGCACGTTTTTTACTGGCAAACACACTGTGATTGTGGTGAGAGGTCAATCCTACCGGGAAGATTTGCAAGCTATTAAGAATTATATTGATGAAGTTAAGCCTGTCTTAGTCGGTGTGGATGGCGGTGCCGATGCATTACTGGAATTTGGCTATGTACCTGATCTCGTGGTGGGAGATATGGATAGTGTTAGCGATTTGGCGCTACGAAAAGCAAAAGAGCGCGTTGTCCATGCGTACACAGATGGTCGCGCACCAGGCATGGCAAGGATAGAGCAACTAGAGTTGACCGCAACTGTCATGAAGGCACCCGGAACGAGTGAAGATATTGCGCTTCTGTTAGCGTTTGAAAATGGTGCTCGTTTAATTGCAGCAATTGGCACACATACAAGCATGATAGATTTTTTAGAAAAGGGAAGAAAAGGAATGGCGAGTACCTTTCTCGTGCGCCTGAAGGTTGGCAATCGCTTAGTGGACGCGCGCGGTGTTAGTCAATTGTATCGCGGCAGCGTTTCTGGACGGTCATTAGTTTTATTGACTTTGGCGGCAAGTATTCCTGTCTTCGCACTGGCAGCTGCTAACCCCACAGTTCGTCATCTATTTCGCTTAATCGCTTTACGTTTGCGTCTGGCATTATAAGGAGGTCGGTCTAGCGTGTTTAGGCTACGAGATCACGTCATTTCCCTAGTGGCCGTATTCTTGGCCTTGGGGCTTGGGATAATCATTGGTACGGGTATTAGTGAAGACATGTTGGTAAAACAGCAACGCTTATTGATTGATCAAATGACTACTGATTTTAGCAGCTTGCGGGAAGAAAGGATGCAGTTAGAAGCTCGTTTGCAAACAGTTTCGCGGGACATATATTTGTGGGAGAAATACCAGGAGGCACTTTATCCTGGCATCGTCACTGGTGTTCTACGTGAAAGAAAAATTGCCATCATTTATCACGCTACCACGATTCCCCAAAGCGTGTTGACACTAATTCAGGATGGCGAAGCCAAGCTTTGCAGTGTGATCGGTGTGCAAGATAAGACGGCACTTGGTGAGAATACGGGTGATTTAGCCTCTATTTTGACCGCGTTAACCGTTGGTGATGAGTTTGGTGATGATAAGGAAAAGCAGTTAGCGACCTATCTGACGACGGGCGCCGTCAACGTGGAAATTGCCACGACAGAAAAGCCAGATACTGTGCTGTTACTAGTGGGAGAGCGGGGTAGTATTGACAAAAACATCGTCACAACAGTAACACAATCGTTGCAGCAAGCGCAGGTGACAGTGATTGGTCTTGAGTGGAGCGATATTAAATCATCTTTGCTAGGTGATTTGAAAGCGGCGGGAATTTCCACCATCGATAATGCGGAGACTGTATTTGGTCAATTTTCTCTGCTTTCAGTTTTACGCGGGAGTGCAGGAAGCTATGGCATTAAAGAGTCAGCCGATGAATTAATGGCGACATTTTGAGCGGAGGCCAACAGATGAAAGCGTCCGCCATTATTCCTGCGTACAATGAAGAAAAAAGTATAGAGGCGACCATTGTTGCTTTGCAACAGATTGACGCCATAGTAGAAATTATCGTAGTAGATGATGGTTCTCGCGATCATACGGCCAGGAGGGCGGTTGCTGCAGGTGCGACGGTCGTGCAACTGGGTACGAATGTGGGCAAAGGCGGGGCGCTCACCGCAGGTATGCGGGAGGCACACCATGATATTCTTTGCTTTGTGGATGCAGATTTAGGCGCATGTGCAAGCGAGTTTACGCACTTGCTACCCCCTGTCATCCACGGTGAAGCAGATATGACCATTGCCTTGTTTCCACCAGCCACACGACGTGGCGGCTTTGGCTTAGTGAAAGGATTAGCCATGTACGGGATAGGTAAACTCAGTGGTTTTAGACCCGCATCCCCCTTATCCGGACAGCGTGTTCTGCGTCGTGCTGTCTGGGAAGAAGCTCGCTGCCCCCTTGGTGGCTTTGGGGTAGAAGTGGGTTTGACAGTGGAATGCGTACGTAATGGTTTTCGTTTACAAGAGATTCCCGTGTGTATGACACATCGCGAAACAGGACGAGATGTAAGGGGCTTTACCCATCGAGGTAGACAATTTTATCATTTGTTGTATACGCTGGGTCAATTATGGAGGATGCGGAGGGTGAAAGCGTAATGGAGATTTCTATGTATATTATCCTCATTCTGGCAGCCGCCATGGTGATGATCCCAGTTTGGGGCGAGCTGGTACGTCTTGTGGGTCATCTGGGAGTGAACTATGATGGTAAACAGATTCCCCAAAGTATGGGTGCAGTCTTCCCATTAATTTTTCTCGTGGCGGCTCTGTGGGCGACAGCCACTGAAATGTTGACATTTGGGCTGATTTGGCGTGCCTTGGTCATTACGATTGGTTTAGGTACATTAGGTTTAGTGGATGATATATGGGGTGATCAGCAAGTTAAAGGCATCAGAGGCCATTTTTCCAAGCTATTGTTGAGAGGGGAAGTGACCACAGGTCTGCTTAAAGCCGTG
>JANKMV010000085.1:7742-7960 GCA_024650095.1 Bacillota bacterium
CTGGATTTATCGTTAGTGTCGTAAGCGTACTGGGGATGCCAGGGTTTGTTCTCTTGCTACTGTGGCGTGCCATCATTGTGGCACTGTCAGCAAATCTATTAAACTTACTCGATTTGCGTCCTGGACGGTCATTGAAGGGCTTTTTCTTCTTGGCATTACTTTATGTTGTGCTGGTGCCCACTGAAACAGGGATACTGTTGCTCTTTCCTTTTTTATTG
>JANKMV010000086.1 GCA_024650095.1 Bacillota bacterium
GGGTGAACACAAAAAGAAAGACCTGCAACTAAATGATTTGCGGGCCTTTCTTTTTTCTATATTTTTTTTATACGCTTTGGCAAACTATACTGTTTTTGCTTTTCTTGCTTCTAAGTCGGCCATAATTTGGGGCATTTGCTTTTCAAGACCACGTAAGGTGAAGAGACAGGCCGTCACTAACGCAGAACTAAGCGCATGCAACCAAGTAAAGGTAATGGTAATGGAACTAAGTGCCTCTGCAGTTTGGGTAAGGGCACCACCGACGTAACCACCCCGTGCCAACATCATGGCAACAACAGCAGCTCCGAGACCGGTGCCAATTTTTGCACCCATGCTCGCACCACTAAACACTAATCCCTCAATTCTAATGCCTGTTTTCCATTCCCCATACTCTACCACATCACACATAAAGGCTAGCCTGGTGCCAAGTAACATGGCGGGACCAATCCCTCTAAACACACCGGAAACCATCATGACACTAGTATTTCCTGGGGCAAACAGGGGCATAATGCCACCCACGATCTGAAAGAACATGCCAATAAAACCAGCATTAATTTTACCAACTCGTGGGACCAACGGAGTGAATACAATCAGTGTTAAAAGTAGCGAAACGAAAATTGCGGACATGAACGGGCCCATTAACGCAGGGTTTTTCATAACCCAAGTCATATAATACATGTTAATGGCCATAAGTGCAGGATAAGTCATGGTTAGAAGCTGCAAAAGGGTAACTAGCACCCACCATTTATTCGCCACAAACGATTTTAAAGCAACCTTTGCCGTAATTTTTTCAACCTTTTTACCAACAGGCCGATCTACTCTTTCCTTCGTACCTGCGAAGGTCACTAAGATCATTGCTGTAGCAACCACAGCTAACATGGCAAAAAACTTAAAATAACCGTCTGCACCGCCACCCAGTGATTCAATTGCTTTAAGTACATACAGATTACCAATAACTGTAGCAGCTGTGCCAAATGATTGACCCACCATATTTAGTGTTAACCTCTTTTTAGGGTCATTTGTCATTAGGACTGTTAGCGACTGTAAAGGAAGGGTAATGGCCGTTAATGTGAAAAACGCAACCATGTTGTATGTTATAAAAGCCCAGGCAATTCTGCCCGTTTCACTAAAGTTTGGCACATAAAAGAGCGCCGCCATCGATAATAGCCCGGGGAGTGCCATCCACAGAAGCCACGGACGTGCTTTACCATACTTTGTATTAGTGCGATCAACTAAAAAACCAATGACAATATCCGTACCACCATCTAAAAAGCGAGAAATAACAAAAATTGAACCCATTGCCGCCAGTGGAATTAACGCAATATCAGACCAAAAATATGAGAGATAGGTACCAAAGCCTAAATTAATAAAACTAATAGCCGCAAAACCTAAGCTAAACATGGTTATTTCTGTATTGCCAAGTTGTGATTTGTTTTTTTCCAGTAGTGGGTTTGTTACAGACATTTTCCTTCCTCCTTATGATTTATTCTGATAGCGCCACACACATTAATTTTAATAACCCTTACTGCTCGACATGGCATTCCCCCTAAAGTTTTAACTATTAGAATTGTTCTTATGTTCGTCTTGCTAAACGTTTATAGGTATGTTAGTGTTGTTTTCAATATTTTCAAGATTTAAACTATAACAATATCAATTATGGCAGCTGGGCGTAAACAGCAAATTAATCCTCTTTCGAGCTGTTCGGATCTTCTATAACTAATACTATGGTGTAGTCAATCAAATGTCAATGTCATCTATCATAATTTTCAATAAATTATAAATATTATAATTTATTCGCTATGCGCCCACGGGGGTACGTAGAAAAGGTGCGCACAATTAGTACGGGTTACACTAACCGCTTGCTAGCTACAAGCGATGTAATACCAGTGCAAAAGAAACAGACACACCATGGGCGTGCCTGTAAAAAATTACTGTAGGTAGCCTAGAAATACTGCTCAGGGTTCACAAGGTAGGCAAACTTTTCTGGGTTTTTTAAAAACTCGACGTACATGGGACGCCCATGGATTAGACCAAACTCTGGCTGATCCTCCACTTTCCTTGTGCTTAAACGCGGTGTAGGTTGGTAGCGTGGATTTGCCATAAACTGTTCATCCTCGCCATCGGCAACGAGTTCAAAAAAGGCGCCACCCGCCAATTCTTTGATGGGGCCATAAATAGAGCTAAATGCCGAGCCGACCCAATTACTCATCACCAGCACAGACGGTCCCGGGTTTATTGTAATGTGGCCATACCCCGGGGGAATCAGCACTTTATCGCCCGCCGTGGCTTCCACGAGAACAGCATCCACACCATCTTCATCCGCTTCCGTCTGCAATAAATAATGAGCTTTGCCGTACAGTACTTCGTATACTTCAGGATAGGTTACATCTGTTCCCTCTTTAACGGGATGATAGTGACCCGCCGTTTTTATATATTCCCGACCAACCTGTCCGGGTCGGATCACCGTTACATCGTAGCGCAACCTATGCTTGGCCAACAATTCCCGATCCTGCTCACGACAAACATCACGATACATATAATAGAGTTCATCAGGGCCACTCGCAGTGGGATCCAACAATACATCCAGCATATCTTTTTTGTAGCGAGTGGCAGGAGTAATACTGGTCACTCCTTCACCAAAGGCTAATCGCCCTTCACTATCAGCCGTTATTGGTAGGCCACTGTTCTTATTTAAGTCGAGCAAAATTGTTCTCCCTCCTTTGTTTGCGCACACAACGTCGCCTGCACTTCATCCTGAATGGCAATTTTCTCGGCTTCCGTTTCCGCTTCCACATAAATACGAAAAACAGGTTCCGTCCCAGAGGGACGTACCAAACACCAGCTTCCATTATGTAAGACAATCTTAAGTCCATCTACACGGGAGAACGAAGCCACTGGGATGCCCGCCAAACGTTGGGGCGCCCATGTTTCCATCCTAGCAACAATCTCATCTTTGACTTCAAGCGAGGTGCGTAAATCAATCCGCTCACTAAATAATGGGCCGAAACGGTCACTAATGTCACTGAGCAGTTGAGCCGCCGTTTTACCCGTTTTGGCCAACATTTCAATAAAGAGCAACCCGGCGAAGATGCCGTCTTTTTCTGGAATATGTCTGCTGACACTAAACCCGCCACTTTCTTCGCCCCCAAGAAAAGCGTTCTGCTCACGTAATGCTTGCCCAATATATTTAAAGCCCACAGGTGTCTCCAGCACAGGAAAGCCATAATGATCGGCTAAACGATCCAACATATGTGTAGTTGCCACAGTACGGGCTACCGCCCCTTGCCAACCACGGCTTTGTACGAGATACTCCATGAACAGGACTAGTGTTTCATTGGGGCTAAAAAAGCGGCCATTCGGATCCACAATCCCCAAGCGATCCGCGTCCCCATCGAGAGCTACGCCAATATCAGCACCACTTTTTTGTACTTGCGCGGCTAATGCTTTTAAGTGATACGAAGTGGGTTCCGGTAAAGAGCCACCAAAGAGCGGGTCACGCCAGTTATGAATGGCTTCCACTGCACACCCATGCTTTTGTAAAATAGATTCCATGTAGCCAATACCTGCACCATACATGGGATCCACGACAGCTTTAATATTTGCTTCTCGAATCACGTTAAAATCAATCAGTTTTTCAATCTGTGCTGTATATGTAGGTAACGGCTCGATCGCCTCCACTAGACCATGCTCCCACGCTTGCGACATGGCGAGCCTGTCCACCGTGCCCGTACGAATTACGTCGAGCATACACGCAACAATGGGAGCAATATCTGCAGGCAGCGCTGGCCCAGCAAAGCCCGGAATGAACTTGATACCTAGGTATTCTGCAGGATTATGGCTAGCAGTTAACATCACTGCGCCTGCCGCATTGTGCGTAATCACGGCATGAGCCACCGCGGGCGTAGGCGTATGTTTTTTACAGAGATATGTGTGGATATCGTTACCCGCCATCACTTCCGCCACTACCAGCGCAAACTTTTCGGCAAGAAACCGTGTATCATAGCCTACCACGATCCCTCGCTCAGTCAACCCCTGATTGCGCAAATGTTGGGCAATGGATTGTGCCACACAACGTACATTGTCAAAGGTAAAATCTTCTGCTATGATGGCACGCCAACCGTCTGTGCCAAATGTAATTTCCGCCATCTTGGACCCCCTCAGCAACATTCGTTCAGGCTGTTATATCAGGAAAGAACAGCCTGAACATATTATTCACGGCAATAATCTACCGCTATACATATTCACGATTACGCGCTAAATTCCTGCCTAATGGTAATCTCTTCTGAGGACGACCAGCACAATCACCACAATAAGAGTTAGGTTAAGCTTGACCCCACGAAAAGCGCTAAATCTGCCACGCGATGCGAGTACCCCCATTCATTATCATACCACGCCACAACACGGACCAAGTTATCGCCAATGACCATAGTCAGCAAGCTATCCACAGTGCTTGAGAAAGGTGATCCTTTATAGTCCACAGACACGAGCGGCTCTTCACTATAGTCCATGATGCCATGCAGTTCACCGGAAGCCGCCGCTTTCATCGCTTCGTTTACGGTGGCCGCTGTTGCCTTTTTGTTCACTTCGGCCACAAAATCCACCAGGGACACGGTGGGTGTAGGTACGCGGATGGCAAAACCATCAATTTTGCCATTGAGCTCCGGTATTATTTTACCAATCACTTTTGCTGCCCCAGTGGTGGTAGGAATGAACGATACTTGGGCTGCTCGTGCACGTCGTAAATCCGGATGGGGAAGATCCAATAAACGCTGGTCGTTGGTATATGAGTGCGTGGTGTTCATCAAGCCCTTACGAATGCCAAAGTTTTCGTGTAATACCTTAACAACGGGTGCCAGTGCGTTGGTGGTACAGGAAGCATTGGATATGACATTATGTTTTTGGGAATCATAATCATTTAGGTTCAACCCCATCACCACGATGATATCCGCATCATTAACAGGCGTAGTAACAATTACTTTTTTGGCGCCCCCCTGTAGGTGACGAGATGCATCGGCATGCGTACGAAATCTACCGGTAGCTTCGATCACAACATCAACACCCACATTAGCCCAAGGAAGTTTCTCTGGCTGAGGTTCAGAAAAAATACGCACATCGCGGCCAGCGACAACCAAATTGTTACCTTTCAGCTCCACACTGGCGGGAAACTTACCATAAAGAGAATCATATTTTAACAAATGCGCCAGCGTGGCGTTGTCTGTAAGGTCGTTCACCGCCACAACTTCCATGCGTTCATTATCCTGCAGAGCACGAAACGTATTGCGACCAATGCGGCCAAAGCCGTTAATGCCAATTTTAACAGTCATCTTGTGCCTCCCATGAATTCCCAAAGTTTAGGGAAAAATTACGTACACTGTTTCCTCTAGCTTGCCCGCTGTTTTCGTTTCCAATGCGGTCAATACTTGACATTACGCAAGCGATATAAGACAATGCTAGTAAAGTGGTTATTGATACCAAACTAGGAGGAAGTAAGCAAATGGCAATCAAAGTAGCCGTTAATGGCGCACTTGGCAATATGGGTAAAACAGTCATACGTGCCGTTCATGCTGATCCCGCACTACAACTTGTAGCAGCCATTGACACAAATGGCGATAACGGCGATATCGGACCCATCGCTGGTCTTGGACAACTTCAAGTACCCGTTACAAAAGACCTTACAGAAACTTTACAAAAAATACAGCCCGATGTGGTGATAGACTTTACCTCACCCTTTACCGTGATGCAGAACATAGAGATCTCACTGTCTTTGCATATCCGTGCCGTCATTGGTACCACCGGCATTACGGAAGCAGATCTAGACCGTATTCAAGGTTGGTCCACACAGTATCAAACATCCGTTCTCATTGCACCCAACTTCGCCATTGGTGCCGTGCTCATGATGCTCTTTGCTGCCCAGGCAGCCAAATTTATGCCCGAAGCAGAAATCATTGAATTACATCATGATCAAAAAATTGATGCTCCCTCTGGTACCGCCATTAAAACGGCGGAAATGATTGTGAAAGCAAGAGGAAAAACTGTACCCCGTACCATTGACGAGCTGGAAAAGATCCCAGGCGCGCGTGGAGGCAACTTGGAAGGTGTTCGTCTACATAGTGTTCGTCTACCTGGCTACGTCGCCCACCAAGAAGTTATCTTCGGGGGCCTTGGTCAGACACTCACCATTCGGCATGACAGTATTGATCGTACCTCCTTTATGCCCGGCGTCATGCTCAGCGTAAAGGAAGTAATGAAACGAGAAGGCGTAATTTACGGTCTGGAAAATATACTCAACTTGTAAATCATACCGGACAGGCACGAACCCCCTTTACCTTGCATATACATTAATTGCACTGTAAAGGGGGTTCTATATGCTATTAGAAGGAAAACAAATCGGCTTTGCTTTACCTGAAGGCCATTTTTCCATGCCTGCTATTTTAGAGGAAGTCCGCAAATTGGTAACCGCCGGCGCTAATGTTTATCCACTTTTTTTGGCAACGTCTGCACATCCGGAAAAGGACCCACAGTTTTACCAAACTAAACAACTACTAGAGCAAATTACTGGCCGTGAACTCATGCCCACAACACTCGCGGAAGAAGCGGGTGACATCGCCAGTGAGCAACTTACTTTTGACATCATGGTGGTTGCCCCCTGTCCGGGAAACTTTTTAGCTAAGCTAGTGAATGCACGCATCACCTCCATCTCTCTCTCTAAATCCGTGAAACACCTGCAGATTGGTAAACCTGTGGTGCTTGCCATAATAACCAATGGTGATTCAGAAAACCTGCTACAAAATGTTCAGCAAATCTTAAGCCTTAAAAGCTTCTTCTTAGTTCCGTTTGGACCATCAGATGATGGTGGCAAGCAAATCTTTTTAGCAAGACTGGATCTGCTCTACGATACCGTTGTGCAAGCAATGCAACAAAAACAGCTAGAACCCATGTACTTAGAACCCTGCTGGCTGCCTAGCTAGGGTAAAAAGAAGTCGCTTCACGTTGCGTGAAGCGACTTCTTTTTACCATAAGCCACATATATAAGCCATAAGAAAGGCGTCATAGGAACAGTGTAGGGAACGGTCAGTACAGTTTTCTACATCCAGTTAGCTTATTCTGTTTTCCAAGTCATCAAAATAAAAAACCAACATGCACCGAATTAGCTCTTCCATACGTTTTGGTTCCTCATGATTGCGTATAATAATAAAGACACTTTCCACTAAACCATTTGAGATACTATACGTCAACGTATTATCAACCTCCGGACAAATATCACTACTGATGCGTTGACAGACCATCTCGAGAAGCTTCTCTTTAAAATTACCACAGTTAGAGCCATGACTTTTCTCCGTAATGACTAACAGCTGACGACCATAGTTGATATACACATCCACAATTTCCTTAGCTAGATAGCGGGCAGTGGATTTAACATCCTTACCACCATATTGCGCTTCTTTAGATCTCTCAAAAATTAAAGTGGAGACGTGTAATTGAACCGTTTGCACAATTTCTGCGAAGATTTTATCTTTACCGGCAAAGTAACGGTAAATATTACTAGTACAAATTCCTGCGCCTAGTGCAATTCGCTGCATTTGTGCCCCAGAAAATCCATAGCGCTCAAACTCAGTCAGGGCACTAGATAAAATTTTTTCCCTAATTTCTTCTTTAAGATATTGCATAAATAACTCCTGTCTATTCTTCTGCTCCAAGAATGATGCATACTCCGTTTCGACAGTGCTAACTTCATTCTTCTGATTGATGAAGGAATACCCAATGTAGGGAACGGTCTTGACCGTTCCGGACCCCATAATCACATAAATAAAAATTGGCTTGCGACTAAATCAAATTACAGAAAACGCCTTTTTTCGTTTTTACAATGCCTGGTTTCGCTAACCGATAGCTAATTGCAAGCGGAATGTTTATTACCAGTGCAAGTAAAGTTAACGCATTACT
>JANKMV010000087.1:0-995 GCA_024650095.1 Bacillota bacterium
AGCGCAAAAAACAGAGCATACCAAGGTGGCATACTCTAAGTCTTGTTAACACCTATGCTCTGGAAGCCCGCATTCTCATAAGACCTTTTATCATTTCATTAACAACAAGGGGCAATAAAGCAAAAAGAATGACTAAACCCCAGTCCCGTAAGCTTAAATTAGTCACTTTAAAGGCAGCTGCAAGGAAGGGTATAGAGATAACGCCAACTTGAAGCATAAACCCTATAATGATGGCACCTATTAAATACATATTTGAAAAGAGTCCGATTTGCAGAATGGACTTTGTTGCGCTTCTAACCGTAAGTGAGTAAAAGAGCTGAGATGCAGCTAGAACAACAAAAGCCATTGTTCTGGCATACGTTAAAACGTCTGCTGGTATATTTTTTGCGCCTAAACTATAGCCGAATTCATGCAAGCCAAAATAAAAAGCAAGCAACGTTAATATACCGATCAAAATACCACCAATAATTGCTCTCGTCCCTGCTCCATGAGCAAAAAAACTTTCTTTAGGATCTCTTGGCTTCTTTTTCATCACATCTTTATCACCGGGATCAACCCCCAACGCGATGGCCGGCAGTGTGTCCGTGATTAGATTAATCCAAAGGATTTGGGTGGGAATAAGGGGTATAGGCCAAAAGAAAAGAATAGCTGTAAAGATCGCAATAACTTCACCAAGGTTACAGGATAGTAGGAAAATTACTGATTTTTTTATATTATTGTAGATGTTTCTGCCTTCTTCAATGGCAGCAATGATGGTAGTGAAGTTATCATCTGTGAGTATCATATCGCTTGCGCCTTTAGAAACATCGGTTCCCGTAATTCCCATGGCCACACCAATATCGGCATATTTTAAGGAAGGAGCATCATTTACGCCATCACCGGTCATCGATACTATGTTTCCTTGTGCCTTATAGGCTTTGATAATCTTAACTTTATGTTCTGGTGACACTCGAGCAAATACTCTGTAGTCATGAATCCTCTGGGAAAATTCTTCA
>JANKMV010000087.1:1005-7865 GCA_024650095.1 Bacillota bacterium
CAATTTCAGCGCCTGTTACACTCTGCGCAAGTGTTTCTGCAATACCAAGCTCCTTAGCAATGGCCACAGCGGTGTTTTTATGGTCGCCCGTAATCATTACTGAGGTAATACCTGCAATTTTCGCTTTACTGATGGAGTCCTTCACTTCAAGTCTTGGTGGATCAATCATCCCAACAAAGCCAATGAGAGTTAACTCCTTTTCCATGTCTACGGGTTCGATTGGACTCGTTGTATCCTTATAAGCGGCTGCAAGAACACGGAGAGCTTCATTTGACATATTTACCGCTTCTTGCAAAAACTTTGTTTTCATCTCTTCTGTTAACGAAACCACATCACCATCCACAAGGACACTTGTGGAAATTTTTATAATATTATCAATGGCCCCTTTTGTATGAACTCGATAACCCTGTCCTTCCACATTTAACGTTGACATCAATTTTCTATCTGAGTCAAATGGTTTTTCTGCCACTCTTTGATTTTCTGCATGTAAATTTGCCTTATCTAAGCCATAACGTTCACCCAATACCACGAGTGCAATTTCGGTGGGGTCTCCCGTACATTGACCGCCCTCACATGTCGTTGCATCAGAACATAGAACGAGAGATCTTATTAATTCCTTTTTATCACCGGCAGCGTGCAAATCACTTCCTGTTTTGGGCTCCTGGGTTACACGCTCAGACGTATAACTTTTCACTACTGTCATTTTATTTTGAGTCAGAGTTCCTGTTTTATCTGAACAGATAATATTTACAGAACCTAACGTTTCCACAGCAGGTAGTTTTTTAACAATAGCATTTATTTTAGACATTCTTGTCACACCTAAGGCTAAAACAATGGCAACAATGGCAACGAGTCCTTCCGGAATCGCCGCTACAGCTAAACTAATGGCGGTTAAAAACATTTCGAAGAGCTCTCTTTTTTGAAGCAACGCAATGACAAAAATCAAGACACAGATACCAATGGCTAAAAAACCAAGTGTCCTTCCAAGTTCTTCTAACCGCTTTTGTAAAGGTGTCAGTTCTACATGATCTTCATCAAGAATTTGTGCTATTTTGCCAACCTCTGTATTCATGCCTGTGGCCACAACCACGCCTTCTCCCCTACCGTACGTAGCCAGAGTTGACATAAATGCCATATTTGATTTATCCCCAATGGGTGTTTTACGATTATGGTGTAGATTGTCTGCATCCTTTTCTGAAGCAACTGATTCTCCCGTGAGTGCGGATTCTTCAATTTGAAGGTTTGCAGATTCGATTAACCTGAGATCTGCGGGGATAAGTCTTCCCGCATCGATTAGTATTAAATCTCCAGGCACGATAGCTTCTGAATTAATTTCCTCCACTTGGCCGTTGCGTCTAACTAATGCTTTAGGCGATGTCATTTGCTGCAAAGCTGCAATTGCTTTCTCGGCTTTATATTCTTGGACCACACCAATGATTGCATTTAAAACAACAACCAACAAAATTATAATAGCATCAACATATTCATGAATAATAAAGGTAATGACCGCGGCGCCAAGCAGAACGTATATAAGCATATCCTGCAGTTGAGCAAGGAAAAGAGAAAGGAAACTTTTTTTAGGCTTACCCTGCAACTTATTCTTACCATATTTTGCAAGTCTCTTTTCAACTTCTTCATGGCTAAGACCGGTGGAACGATTAACATCTAATTCTTGCAATGTTTGCTCTTGTGACTTTGAAAACCACATTGTAGGCACCTCTTTAATTTTGTTTAGTCGAATTTATTAAGCTCTATTTTAATATAGTGACGTATCGTTACATGAGATATTCATTTTTCCTCAAATATAAATAACCCTGCACCCTACCTCGCTACGAAGTTAGACGCAGAGTCTCACGACAATAAACAATAAAGCCGGGCTATGGAGCACAAATGAAGACTTAATGCTGCTTTTAAGCAGACGTTACTGGTAACTCATTTAATTATTTGAAGTTTATCATGACTGATAAATAGCGTCAATATATTTTTCCTTTTCGGGAATTTTTAGGACGGTTGCAAGTTCCTTTATCAGGGAACAATCATTTTCAGTAATGGTAGCTTACGATTGACAAGAACCGTTGATACGACCTCACCTATGCGGATCGCACCCATCTTAGTATAAAACCCTTCCGCATAGGGATCTGCTTCTATCGTAAAATCTTTAATGCCAATCTCCTTAGTAAGATTCAGCATATAATGCCATAAAACTCTACCATATCCTTTTCCAATATACGCAGGCTCAAGAAATAGTGAATCTAGTTCTCTTTTTTCTCCAGTAACAATTAAGCAAAAGAAACCACAAATCTTTTGCTTATTTTCCATTACATAAACATAATCATCAGCGATGGTAATATCTAGTACGGTTAAGGCATCTTTACACTTTGCGATAAAACTCATGTCATAATCCCAAAATGCTTTGGAACGCATGGCAATTTCACTTAACAAGTTGCCCTCTCCAACTTTTGCTCTTCGTATCTCCATTATCTTCACCTGCAAATATATTGATTATTTTTGTGACTATTATATTGCAATGCGCGCACGACCAATGCAATAAAGATCGTCTCAATATTACATTATTTTAAAATGACGACCGTAACGCCTGCGTTACTTGCAATTCTGAAATCGTAGTTTTCGAGTGCTTTACACATGCTGATCATCTCTCTTTTTCTATCTAGCCACTGTTCTCCACTAGCAGAGGTTCTCACAATACCTCGTAAGCTCCTATCTGCAAGGGATTTTTTTACCGCATTCTTAATACTACCGCCTACGCCTGTAGAACCGTAGCCATGAATTAAGATAACGGCTTTACAACCTTGGCGCTTGTATGTAGTTAAGGCATTTTTCATTCGTTGTATTGCTACCTCCACCGTAGGCATTTCAGCCTCCAAATTGACTTCCATTACTTTTTGCATAATACCTCCTTGCTCTAGCAAGCAACTTTCTAACTCACTACCCTTATTATAAAGGATTATTGTGGACAATACAGTAGCAGTTTACATGATACGATCATTTCCAAATACTTTCTCACTACCTCTTGACATGTGCCTTTCTACCCTGTATGATAACATATAATAAATAAATATAATAACCGTTGAGTGAGAGTAGTAACATTAACCCCTTTATCCAAAGAGAACCGCAGGTGGTGTGATTGCGGTGATAAAGATTTTTGTGAATGGACTCATGAGGGCGATGCAGAAATTCTAACGAAGAGTAGGCAAGCCGGGAACTCCACCCGTTATCCAGGGAGCGTGTATGGTCGTACATGAACTAAAGTGGCGTTTTATAACGCAATTTGGGTGGTACCGCAGAGAGTGCAACTGTCTTTGTCCCTTACGTGGACAAGGGCTTTTTTGTATACAAAAATAAAAGTAAGGAAAGGATGTTAATTATGACTAAAACACCGTACAAAATCTATTTAAACGAAGATGAGATGCCCAAAACCTGGCACAACATAAAAGCAGTAATGAAGGAACTACCTTCACCCTTCATCCATCCAGCCACCTTAAAACCCTGTAGCGCAGATGAACTTAACCAGGTATTCTGCAGCGAGCTCGTGGAGCAGGAGCTTAACACCACGGATGAATATATTGAAATTCCAGAGGGTATCCGCGAGTTCTACAAAATGTATCGTCCTTCTCCCCTGGTAAGAGCGTATTGTTTAGAACGGTTACTTGATACACCGGCTGAAATTTATTATAAATTCGAGGGGACCAATACTTCCGGCTCGCACAAGCTCAACTCTGCAGCCGCTCAAGTTTATTACGCTCAAAAACAAGGGTTAACTAGCCTCACTACCGAAACCGGTGCCGGTCAATGGGGAACAGCGCTGGCCATGGCCTGCGCCTACTATAACATTGATTTAAGTGTCTATATGGTAAAGGTCTCTGCGGAACAAAAACCATACCGAAAGGCCGTCATTGAAACCTACGGAGGCAAAGTTATCCCCTCACCCTCCAACACAACCGCAGCAGGCAAGAAAATTTTAGCGGAAAATCCAGACACGGGTGGTTCTCTCGGCTGTGCTATCTCCGAAGCAATGGAGGTCGCGATGCAGACCGATAATTGTCGCTATGTGTTGGGGAGTGTACTAGACCACGTTCTCCTACATCAATCTGTAATTGGTGAGGAAACAAAAACAGCTTGTGATAAGTACGATATTCAGCCAGATATCATTATCGGTTGCGCCGGCGGAGGCTCTAACTATGGAGGTTTGATTGCACCCTTCATCGGTGACAAAATTAATGGTACTAGCAACATTGAATTCATCGCGGTTGAGCCCGTCTCCTGCCCATCATTAACAAGAGGCAAATATGCCTTTGACTTCGGTGATACAGGTCAAACCACACCATTGATGAAAATGTACACTTTAGGATCTGGGTTCATGCCTTCGCCAAACCACGCTGGAGGCCTTAGATATCATGGCATGAGTCCCATTATCTCTAAACTATATGACGATGGTTACCTCAGCGCACGTGCCGTAGAACAAACAAAGGTATTTGATGCAGCAACTATGTTTGCCCGCTGTGAAGGTACGCTCCCCGCTCCTGAGTCAGCCCACGCCTTGCAGGTCGCCATTGAGGAAGCACTTAAATGTAAGGAAACGGGTGAAAAGAAGACCATTCTCTTCGGTCTAACGGGAACAGGCTATTTCGATTTATCTGCTTACATGAGCTATAATGAAGGTAGCATGACTGACTATGTTCCCACCGATGAAGATCTAGAAAAAGGCTTCGCCAGCCTACCCAAAGTCGAACTATAACAAAAAGTATCCTCCGTTATGGGGGATACTTTTTGCATTAGCAAGCGGCGAGTGTTACCCGTACTGTAAGCCGCATAAAGAAACCGAATAGGCGCGCTTTCAACATTACATGAGAGCTATATAAAGAAATGACTAAAGGCATTAAAGGCATAGCCAATAAAAATAATCCCAAATGTAACAATACCGATAAATACCGCTAACAGTTTAATTTTAACCACTTTCTTTAACATAACCATGGAGGGTAAGGAAAGGGCTGTTACTCCCATCATGAAGGATAAAGCAGTCCCAATGCCAACGCCTTTTAGTACTAAAGCTTCCGCAATGGGCAGTGTGCCAAAAATATCAGCATACATGGGTACACCGACGAATGAGGCGACCAGCACAGAATACCATTTATCTTGACCAAGTACCGCGCTGATGATTGACTCAGGGATATAATTGTGAATTGCGGCCCCGATGCCCACGCCTACTAGAATATATATCCATACCTTTTTTATAATCTCCCACAATTCACCCTTGGCATAATCTATTCTATTACGTGTTGTCATCTCTTCCTGTTCAACTTCAAGCATTTTATTACTGTAAACAAAGGACTCCACATTATCTTCAAGCTTCATTTTGCTAATAATGGTTCCCCCGATGACGGCCAGCACGATACCCACAACGACATACGCAATGGCAATTTTCCAGTTGAAAATACTTGCCAATAGAATCACAGATGCTAAATCCACAAGGGGCGAGGAAATTAAGAATGAAAAGGTAACGCCGATGGGGAGCCCTGCACTTGTAAAGCCAATAAACAATGGGATCGATGAACAGGAACAAAAAGGTGTCACCGTTCCCAGTAGCGCCGCTAAAATATTTGCAGTAATGCCCGAAAATCTGCTTAAGATTTTTTTTGTTCTTTCAGGCGGAAAGAAACTTTGAATATATGAAATCGTAAAGATTAATACTGAAAGTAAAATGAAGATTTTGATCACATCATAAATAAAAAAATGGATGCTTCCGCCAACCCTACTGTTTACATCTAAGCCAAAGACATTCCTGACAAGTAAAGTCACAAGATTATAAAGCCAATCCATTTTGAGTAATTGGTTATTTAACCATTGAAAAACGAACAACTGAGTCATCTCCCTCTACAGTTTCAGCCACTTATTTTACGTTAGCAATATTATTAGCTATATTGTCAAAAAGCTTTTTGACAACTTCAAGGTTATTTCTATTAACAGCATACTTCATCCAAACACCATCGCGCCTACTATCCACCAAGCCACTCTCACTTAATATCTTCATATGGTATGACAGCGTAGGCTGCGTAATATTAAACTCTGCTAAGATATTACAAGCACAAAGCTCATTATGGGATAGCATATCAAGAATCTTCACTCTCGTCTCATCAGCCAAGGCCTTCAATAATAAAGCATACCTTCTATAATCCTTTTCCACTTTTTCACCACTTTCCATGTGATCAGAATATAGATGATTATCTATATTTAGTCTACGCCACACATAGACATATGTCAATGTTTATTTTATAACATTTCCCTTACATTATTTTTCACTCAAAACTACTTCATGCTTTTACGAATTGTGAAGTTTTCCGATACAAGAAGGGCGCGCTTATTTAGCTCCTAAACGTGCGCCTTGCAGTACTGGTCACATTCGCCGCTAGCTAAGCGCAAGCGATATAAACTTACTAGCAATGCGATAAATGGCCATCTGCTTCTGAAACAGAAGCAGATGGCCATTTATATGTCGCAAATTCAAGTTTTGTGTCTGTCTAGCTAACGCTACTATGGTGAAGATCATGGCAAGAGCCTATGCTCGCGTCGGCCCTTGAATACGAAGCTTACTCCTTGTATAGTACCAATGTAAAATAACCAACTCGACCGGCGCCGGCGTTATAGGTCATTTTCTTGTTCATGGACATACGAACAACATCAATACCGCTACCCTCCATGGAATACTGCGTTTTTTCTGGAAAACGGCAGTCATCCTCAGTAAGGGCGGTACATTTTTCACACAATGTGCAAGGTCCTGCGCCCATAATGAAAACATCATCAGCTGCAAACTCTTTTCTCAGCTCTTTATTGGTACTATCCAC
>JANKMV010000088.1 GCA_024650095.1 Bacillota bacterium
GGCTGGGAGTACCAACAGGAACGAATGAGTGAAGGAAACTATTCATTTGGTCCTGGACGTCGCGGTCGTGGTGGGTACGGCTCTAGAGGTAGTGGGTGTGGGTACGGAGGTGGCTTCCGACAAGGAACGACAACGACATCCGAACAATCATCTGCCGCACTGTAAGCATGAAAAGCCGGACTTGCGCCGGCTTTCTTTTATTTGATAGAATAAAATCACGTAGTAGGGGACGTTGGAGGTGAGCAAGCTGGAGAAGATCTTGGTCGTTGATGATGAAGAGAAGATTACCCATGTTATTGCGGCCTATTTACAAAGGGAAGGATTTTCTGTAACGGAAGCTTACGATGGTGAAAAGGCGCTCGCGTTAGCGCAAAGTGGTGAATATGCGTTGTTGGTGCTTGATTTAATGTTGCCCAACTTATCAGGGGAAGATGTGACAAAGCGTCTACGGCGGGATGGTAATCCGATTCCCATTATTATACTGACAGCCAAAGGTGCCGAAGAGGAGCGTATCCTTGGTTTGGGTTTAGGTGCTGACGACTATATTGTGAAGCCATTTAGCCCAGGCGAACTCTTAGCTAGGGTCTTGGCTGTGCTCCGTCGTGTTCGCTCAGCTCCCGGTATCTTAGCAGATGTGTTAGAGTATGCCGATGGTGAACTCACCATAGATACGCTACGCCACGAAGTGGCTTTTGGTGGTCACGTACTTGACTTAACGGCAACTGAATATAAGTTGTTATCAGCTATGGCCAAAAATCCAGGGCGAGTCTATACGCGTGGGGAATTGTTGGAAATTGCTCAAGGTGTCTTTGCCACAGGGTATGACCGCACCATTGATAGCCATATCAAGAATTTGCGCCAAAAACTAGAGCCTACACCGGAAGAACCACGCTTTGTGCGTACGGTATATGGGGTTGGCTATAAATTTGAAGGTAACTGAAATGAAAAATAGTCTCTCGAAAAGATTTACCATTGCCATGGTTTCCTTAGCCGTGGGTGGCATTCTATTTTCTGCCATTCTCATTCAATTAGCATTGGGATGGAACTTTGAGCGCTACTTAGGTAATGTACAGGAAGAACAAAATCGCTTAATTATGGATACGTTGGTTGAGTTGTATAGTGAAAGTACCTCCTGGCAAGCTGTGCGTCTTTCCACTATGCATGTTGGTTCAACGACGGGAGCACAAATTCGCGTTTTTGATACCTCGGGGCGCTTGGTGGCCGATTCTCTCTCGGGAATGATGCAGGGAATGCAAGGACGCCGTTGGGAAAGAGTTCAGGAAGCAAGAAGCCAAACGTATACGTACGCCCTCACAGTGACTGGTATAAAGGTGGGGACAGTGGAGATCACCTATCTTGGGCAACAGGGTCTCTGGACCGCGGAAGCATTGGTTTTCCGTCGTACCGTCCAACAAAGTGCTTTCATCACTGGCCTAATCGCCATTGTGGTTGCTATCTTGGTGGCAAGTATGCTTGCCCGTCGCTTAACAGGCCGACTTCATATCCTAACAGCCGCCGCAGAAAAATGGGGACGGGGAACGTTTGCTGCACGTGCCAACGTAGATGGGAACGATGAACTGGCTGTGTTGGGCGAAACGATGAATCGGATGGCACTGAGTTTGGCGGAGCAAAGTGATTTACGGCGTAAATTGACGGGCGATATTTCTCATGAGTTACGGACGCCACTCACCACCATTCAGAGTTATTTGGAAGCTTTTCAGGATGGTGTGTTGCCCGCTAATACGGATAATGTTCATTCTGTTTTGGAAGAGTCGCATCGTCTTGGCCAGTTGGTAAATGACTTGCAAGAGTTAACCAATGCAGAATTTCATGGGCGTAATGTGTCTTTACAGCCATTAGACCTTGCGAACTTTATTACAGCAGAGGTGGAGCGTACACGGCCTCTGCTGCAACAAAAAGGAATTGCTCTGCAGCTTGAGCTACCACCAACAGGTATATATGGTCTGGCAGACAAAGCTTTATTGGCACGTGTTGTCAGTAATCTCCTCATGAATGCCTACAAATATACGTCTCAAGGTGGGATCATTACTGTTCGTATGTTTACCAGAGGTGAAGAAGTGGGCGTTTGTGTTGCAGATACCGGTATTGGCATTGCAACCGAACATCTGCCCTATCTTTTTGAGCGTTTTTACCGTGTTGATCCCTCACGCACACGAGCTACCGGTGGTTCTGGCATTGGGCTTGCCATTGTCAAAGAGCTAATGGAAACCATGGGTGGTCGTGTGGAGGTGGCAAGTGAACCTGGGCAGGGCAGCCGTTTTTGTTTTTATCTTGCGCTAACGGAATCAAAGTAAAAGCAACTGACCATAGCAACTATCTGTGGTCAGTTTGCTGTCTTTAAAAAATAGGGCTTTCTGCTGTGTGTATTGCGAAACTGTTGCTAACACTATATAATGTTGACATGACAAGACAGATGAAAAATACGTCAGTAGGTGAAATTTATGGGTGAGAACTGGCGCAAAGAGTATTTGCGTTCTTTGCCAGCGGTGGATGCCGTGGTGACGGTGTACAAACGGACTCATAATGGGGGCACATATCCTCATACGCTGTTAGTGCAAGCCGTGCAAGAGGTTGTGGAGCAATTACGCCAACAAGTCCTCACCAGCCGTGAAGAAAAGGATCTTTTAGCCGTAGGCCTGGGAACTGATGAAGTGGCGGTGCGCGTGGCTACATGGTTGAGCCAGATCGAACAGCCTTCTTTACGTCGCGTCATTAATGCCACGGGCACAGTGCTCCATACCAATTTGGGGCGTGCACCCTTAGCGCTTGCGGCAACGGAGGCCATGGCGCAGGCGTCACGTTACTGTAATTTAGAAATGGATCTTGTGCAAGGGACGCGGGGCTCTCGTCATGCTCATGTGGAGAAATTACTGATGCAGCTTACAGGAGCCGAGGCCGCATGTGTTGTTAACAATAATGCAGCGGCGGTATTATTGGCATTAAATACGTTAGCTGCAGGCAAGAAGGTTATTGTCTCGCGGGGTGAGCTGGTAGAAATAGGCGGTAGCTTTCGTATTCCAGACGTGATGGCTGCAGGCGGTGCTCACTTGGTGGAAGTGGGAACGACGAATAAAACACATCTTGATGATTACCGCAGAGCTGTGGATGAAGATACAGCGCTGCTCTTAAAGGTACATACAAGTAATTATAAAGTGGTGGGTTTTACCGCTACGGTGAAGATGGCAGAGATGGTGAAGCTAGGACAAGAAGTGGGCTTACCTGTGATGGAGGATATCGGCAGCGGACTTTTGCTGGATTTAGCTCGCTATGGTTTAGAAAAAGAACCACTGGTGGCAGAGCGTATTTCTGCGGGCGTGGATGTCTTAACAGTGAGCGGAGATAAGCTGTTAGGGGGCCCGCAAGCGGGTATTATTGTGGGTAAACGTGTTTTTGTGGAGCAGATTAAGAAGAATCAACTGATGCGGGCGCTACGCCCTGATAAAGTGACACTGGCTGCTTTGGAGGCGACCTTACGCATTTATCTTACCGGCCATCCCTTGCAGCAGATTCCGGTGTTAGCCATGCTCTCCATGTCTGCCGATACACTGCGGCAGCGGGCAAATATGCTCGCCCAGTCCATCCGTGAGCGGGCAGAGGGAAAACTAACCGTTGATGTGCGTGAAGACGTATCCTTTGTGGGAGGGGGCGCCATGCCGTTGACACAATTACCCACCACTGTGGTGGCGATACGACCCACCCAGGTTGCTTTACAAGAGTATGTGGAAAGGCTGC
Organism: Bacillota bacterium; assembly: GCA_024650095.1. GTDB lineage: Bacteria > Bacillota > Dethiobacteria > Dethiobacterales > Dethiobacteraceae > JANKMV01. The sequence continues at coordinate 3,754 of JANKMV010000088.1, forward strand.
GTACGGGTACCCCTGCCCTTGTGGGTCGTGTGCAAGATGATTGGTTGCTGCTGGACCCACGCACCATCAGGGACACAGAAGAGGAAGAGGTGATTTTGTGTCTCATGTAATCATTGGTACAGCCGGGCATGTGGATCATGGGAAGACGGCTTTAATTAAAGCGTTAACCGGGGAGGAAACGGACCGGTTGCATGAAGAAAAAGAACGGGGTATTTCTATTGAACTGGGGTTCGCGCCCTTTAAGCTGCCCAGTGGGCGCTTGGCGGGTGTGATTGATGTGCCCGGCCATGAACGTTTTATTCATAATATGCTAGCGGGTATTGGTGGCATTGATATCGTTCTATTGGTGGTTGATGTAACTGAAGGCGTAATGCCCCAGACGCGTGAGCATGTAGAAATAATGGATCTCTTACAGATTGAGCGTGGCTTGGTGGTATTGGCTAAAACAGATTTAGCAGAAGATGAAGATTGGTTAGACTTGGTGGAAGAAGAAGTGCGGGACGCGCTAGAGGGTACATTTCTCAAAGAGGCACCCATTTATCGTGTTTCCGCTCATCTGGGTACAGGGCTGACAGAATTGGTGCAGGCAATTGATGAGATGACGGCACAGATGGCAGCCAGAGATGAAAAGGCGCCTCTACGTTTACCTGTGGATCGCGTGTTTAGTGTAGCGGGGTTTGGTACCATTGCCACGGGTACCCTCTTAGCGGGGACCGTACGTGCCGGCATGACGGTGGAAGTGTTACCCCTTGGTCGAACTGCGAGAGTACGACAGATACAAGTCCATGGCTCCCTAGTGGAGACGGCGGTGGCCGGGCAACGGGCGGCCCTTAATTTATCCGGGTTGGAAAAGGAAGCACTCCCCCGCGGTAGCGTAGTGGCGGCACCTAGTTCTTTGGAAGCCACCTACTTACTCGATGCTAAATTAAAATTAGTAGCCGGGGCAGCGCGTGCCATGAAGAATCTGGCACGGGTTCATGTTTATCTCGGCACGGGCCGTGCGGTGGGACGGGTGGCCTTGTTGGATCGGGATGAACTGAAGCCGGGCGAGGAAGCGCCGGTACAGTTACGTCTGGAGCGAAAGTTGGTGGCCCAGAGTAATGACCGCTTTATTATTCGTAGTTTTTCCCCCATGACAACCATTGGTGGCGGGCTGGTATTGGATGCGCGTTCCACGAAACATAAACGTTTTAAAGAAGATGTCTTACATAGATTAAAAGAATTAGAGAAAGGCGATCCAACGGCACCTATTTTGCAACGAATTCGCCGTGAAGGTGCCATAGCGGAGGGTGTTCTAATTCAGCAGGCGGGTTTAGCCCCTGCTGTTTTGCAAGAGAATATTACGAAGTTGGTAGAGCAAGAAAAAATCCACCAAATAGGAAGTTTGCTTATTGACGCTTTGGCAACGCAAGAGTGGCGGGAACGTTTGGAGTTGGCCTTGGCAGATTACCACCATCTTAATCACTTGGCGGTAGGGATGTCTCGCGCAGAGCTAAAAAATGCGTTACCTCGAGCAGTCTCGGCCAAAGTGTATGACTGGCTTTTGAGCGGGTTAGTGGAAGAAGAGCGTGTGCGCATTTATGACGACCTCGTTTCACTGGCAACACACCAACCGCAACCTAGCGAGCATGAGGCAAAACAGATGGCCGTTTTAACGGATCTGTTTAAAAGTGGTCACTTTAAGCCGCCTACGGTCAATGAAATAATGGCTCAGCTCAAGCTTGCACGACCACAGTTAGAGGCATATCTGGTGTATCTAACGCAGCAAGGTGTTTTAGTCCGTTTAGATGACCAAATAGCTCTACATCATGAATCATTTCAAAAAGCAAAAGAAGAACTCTGTCACCACTTCCGTGGCAAGAAAACGTTGGCGGCGGGAGAGTTTCGTGAACAATTGGGTTCAACAAGGAAGTTTGTAGTGCCCATGCTGGAAACGTTTGACCGCTTAAAGTGGACACGACGGCTCGGTGATGAGCGTGTGGTGTGGCGTTTAGATGTAGAAAATTGTGGGGAGGAATACGACCATGGATAATGAGCATCCCCGATTAACAACATTAACTAAAAGTGGTGGGTGAGCAGCGAAAATGCCCCCCGGGGCGCTGGCACAGGTGCTGTGCCAACTACCAAAAATGGAACATAAGGATTTGCTCGTAGGACTGGATTCCTTTGCCGATGCCGGTGTTTATCGGCTACGCGACGACCTTGCCTTAGTGCAAACGCTTGACTTTTTTACACCCGTTGTGGATGACCCCTATACCTTTGGCCAAATTGCCGCCGTTAATGCCTTGTCAGATGTATATGCCATGGGGGGTCAACCCACGCTTGTAATGAATATTGTCTGTTATCCTTCCAAAACACTAGGTGTATCCGCGTTGGCTGAAATCCTCAAAGGTGGTGCGGATAAAGTACTAGAAGCCGGTGCCCTGATTGTGGGAGGTCATAGTGTGGAGGATACTGAACCTAAATATGGGCTATCCGTCACAGGTATCGTGCATCCTGATCAATTGATCACCAATAGCGCTGCGCAGGTAGGCGATGTGCTCGTGCTGACTAAACCCATTGGCACGGGTTTAGTCTTAACGGCAGTAAAGGCAGAGCTGGAAGGTGCCGGTGAATTGGCCGCCGCCATTGCCACCATGTCTACGCTAAATAAAGACGCTGCTGTGGCGATGACCGCCATTGGTGTTTCTGCGGCCACCGATATTACCGGTTTTGGCCTTTTGGGTCATGCACGAGAAATGGCTTTGGCCAGCGGTGTAGCCATGGAAATATCATTTGGCCGCGTACCTCTCCTTCCCGGTGCCATGAGAGCGGCGGGGATGGGCCTTGTACCCGCGGGCGCCTATGCCAATCGGGACTATGTTGCAGATGGGCTCGAAGTTTTCGGTAGCGCCCTAGGTGAACGAGAACTGGATATACTTTGTGATCCACAAACGTCGGGTGGGTTATTAATATCCATTCCTGCCAGTAAAGAGAAAGAGTTTATGCAAGCATTAACAACCCGAGCTGTGCATGCTACTGTTATTGGCCGTGTAACGGCGGGCGCAGCGGGTAGAATAAAGGTCACGCCGTAAAAGCGTACAAAGTGAGGAGGGTATCACTGTGACGGAAAAGAAAGGGTTTTTAGCGCGCAAGAATATCGTCTTTTCATTAGAGCGCTATTTCATTGACGCTTTGGGCGCCATGGCTCTTGGTTTATTTGCTTCATTAATTGTGGGTCTAATTTTGCGCACAACAGGTGAGCAACTTGTGAAGCTGTTTGGCGAAGGAGCTGCGCTAACCTTCCTTATGGATAGTGGCCAGACGGCCATGAGTATGATGGGACCTGCCATTGGTATTGCCGTGGCCTACGGTTTAAAAGCGCCTCCCTTAGTCCTTTTTGCCAGTGCCATTACGGGCGCGGCCGGTGCTACCCTCGGAGGCCCTGCAGGCTCGTTTGTGGCTGCAGTAATCGGGGCTGAGTTTGGTAAAGCTGTTTCTAAAGAAACAAAGGTTGATATTATTGTTACACCTGCCATCACCATTCTTGCCGGTCTGCTTGCCGCAACCATTGTTGGCCCGTGGGTCAGCTCCTTCATGAAGGCTTTTGGTGATTTGATCATGCGTGTGACAGAGATCCATCCTATTCCTATGGGTATCATCGTTGCTGTGTTGATGGGGCTAGCACTTACAGCGCCTATTTCCAGTGCAGCGCTAGCCATCATGATGCAACTCTCCGGTTTAGCTGCGGGTGCAGCTACGGTGGGCTGTTCGGCTCAGATGATAGGTTTTGCGGTGGCGAGTTACCGGGAAAATGGTTGGGGTGGCCTCATTTCTCAGGGGGTAGGTACGTCCATGCTGCAAGTCCCCAATATTGTGAGGAATCCATGGATACTTGTGCCACCTACGTTGGCAGCTGCAGTGTTGGGACCTTTGGCCACCACAATTTTTAAAATGGAGAACATTCCAGCAGGAGCGGGTATGGGCACCAGCGGTTTTGTGGGCCAGTTTGGCACGGCCACGGCTATGGGCTTTACCCTCCCTGTTTTGTTTAGCATTATTCTGCTTCACTACCTCTTACCTGGGGTATTGGCCTTACT
>JANKMV010000089.1:0-267 GCA_024650095.1 Bacillota bacterium
TACGTTTGCATGGTGATTATTTGGCCATTGCTACGTTGGGATTCGGTGAGATAATTCGGATTATGTTTTTGAATTGGGAATATGTTGGGCGGGCTGCTGGGTACTCTGGAATTAGTCGGCATACAAGCATTACCTGGGCACTGGTGATGGTTGTTATTACTGTTATTGTCATCCGAAACTTTATTAGCTCCAGCCATGGACGTGCTTGTATTTCTATCCGTGAGGATGAAATCGCCGCTGAAGCCATGGGAATTAATACTACAAAAT
>JANKMV010000089.1:277-7751 GCA_024650095.1 Bacillota bacterium
ACAGCTTTTGTGATTGCTGCTTTCTTTGCGGGAATTAGTGGTGCCTTACTAACACACTTGATGCGTGTGGCACAGCCCATGATGTTCTCATTTATGGTTTCTGTAGAGATCCTGCTCATGGTCGTGCTTGGTGGATTGGGGAGTATTACCGGTTCCATCGGAGCTGCTATCTTTCTCACCTTCCTCTCGGAATGGTTTCGTAATTTCAGCGAGTTACGCATGGTCATTTACTCCTTCATGCTCATTTGTATCATGTTGTTTAGGCCCAAGGGTTTGCTTGGCTCACGTGAAATCTCCTTACAATTACTCAAGGAAGGCATTATATCCCTGAAGATGGTGCCAAGTCGAATCCGAAAGCGGTTTTCCAAAGATGAAGACCGGCAAAAGGAGGTGGAGTAAATGCCTATCCTGTCTACAGAAGAGCTGACCATTCGTTTTGGTGGATTGACGGCTGTGGATAACTTTACCATCACACTGGAACAGGGTGAACTGGTTGGTCTGATCGGTCCTAATGGAGCGGGTAAAACTACCGTCTTTAATATGCTTACCGGTGTCTATGAGCCTACTTTAGGGAGCGTATCGTTTTGTGATATAGTGATGTGTACGAAGGGTAAAAGTCCTAAACCTCATCAGATTTCTAAATTGGGCATCGCTCGTACATTTCAGAATATCCGACTCTTTAAAGATATGACGGTTTTGGAAAACCTAAAAGCTGCTTATCATCAAAATGTTAAGTATGGTCTGGTATCTGCTTTTTTGCACACTAACCAGTTTCTCGCTGAAGAAGAAGATATCGAGAAGAAAGTCATAGATTTTTTGAGTATATTTAATTTGCAGGGCAAGAAGGATGAAAAGGCAAAAAATCTTCCTTATGGAGAACAGCGCCGTTTAGAAATTGCCCGCGCGCTTGCCACAAACCCACAACTGCTTCTGCTGGATGAACCTGCTGCTGGCATGAATCCACAGGAGACACAGCAGTTGATGGAGTTGATTCGTTTTATTCGAGACAAGTTTTCCTTAACCGTTTTACTGATTGAACATGATATGTCCCTTGTTATGGGTGTTTGCGAGCGAATTTATGTACTAGATTACGGTAAAATCATCGCTCACGGCAATCCGGCCGAGATTCGCTCCAATCCAAAAGTGATTGAGGCCTACCTTGGGGAGGAGGTCTAGTATGCTCAAAATTGATAATATCCACGTTTTTTATGGTGCCATTCATGCTATTAAGGGCATCACACTAGAAGTCAACCAGGGAGAGATTGTCACTCTTATTGGCGCAAATGGTGCTGGTAAAACTACCATCTTACGCACGATTTCCGGACTTGAGCATGCGAAGGAAGGGACGATCAATTTTCTAGGTAACGACATTGGCAATGCTGCTGCGCAGAATGTTGTAAAGATGGGAATTTCCCATGTGCCTGAAGGTCGACGAGTCTTTACCAATATGTCTGTTACTGAAAACTTGGAATTGGGTGCTTATCTCTCAAAGGATAAGCAGGCCAACAGCGCCAGTATGAAAAAAGTCTTCGAATATTTTCCTCGCCTTCATGAGCGACGGCATCAGGTGGCAGGGACGCTTTCTGGTGGTGAACAACAAATGTTGGCCATGGGACGCGCATTAATGTCTAAGCCTAAACTGATGATGCTTGATGAACCCTCCATGGGGCTTGCGCCCATCCTTGTCCGTCAAATTTTCTCCATTGTGGAGGAAATCCACAAAGAAGGAACAACCATTCTCCTCATTGAGCAGAATGCTAACATGGCTCTTTCCATTGCGGACAGAGGGTATGTGTTGGAGACAGGTAAGATAGTCATGCAAGGGCCAGCAAAAGAGATTTTGCAAAGTGAAGATGTGAAGAATGCATACCTAGGCGGTGCCGCACGTAGTTAAGAAGTATGGATAAATATAAAGGGGCTGCCTTGTTATGAGCAGCCTCTTTTTGTACTGGTACAAATTTCGCTTCGTACTGGATAAAACATATCACTTTACAGCTAGTAAAGTGATAACCGCATCAATATGATAGCGGATGAGAAAATAACAAATGAGCGGAGGTGAAGGATGGAAACTGCACAAAGGCGTACAGAAATCCTGCATTTACTATATGATAGTGCTGAGCCCATCACAGGAACAGAGCTGGCGCATCAATTCAACGTAAGTCGACAAGTGATTGTGCAAGACATTGCACTCTTACGGGCAGCGGGTGAGCAGGTATTAGCAACCCCACAAGGATATTTGCTGCCAAGAAGTGAAACGAGAGCTCTTGTCCAAGCTGTTATTGCCTGTAGCCATACGCGAACGCAAATGGGTGATGAGCTTGGTATCGTAGTTGACTTGGGGGGTAAGGTACGCGATGTGGTTGTGGAGCACCCTATTTATGGAGAGATGCGAGCAAATTTAATGATTGCCAGCCGCCGAGATTTGTCCCTCTTTTTACGGCAGGTAGAAGAGACGCAAGCACAACCCTTATCTGCCTTGACAGACGGGCTACACTTGCATACGGTGGAAGCGCCAAGCACTACGATCATGCAAGAGATTCGTGACGCTTTAGATAACGCAGGTTTTTTGGTTTGCTAACGATGTGAAATGTAATGCCTGCAAAATATAATGTATTTACAGTTGACAAGACACTCGCCCCATGGCATAATGAAATGCAAATACGGGGAAGGGTGTCTTTCTATGCATAACGAGACGGAACTGCTCAAGGAAAAAATTGTAGCCCTAAAGAAAAAAAGGAATGCTGTTATCTTAGCACATAACTATCAGATTGGCGATGTGCAAGACATCGCAGATTATGTTGGCGACTCCTTTGGCTTAAGCCGTGTAGCGGCTGAAACAAAAGCGGACGTGATTGTTTTTTGCGGTGTGCATTTTATGGCGGAGAGTGCTGCCGTTTTAGCTCCTAGCAAGACCGTTTTACTTCCTGAACGTTTGGCGGGGTGTCCCATGGCGGATATGGTCACGGTGGAAGCTTTACGGGCGAAGAAAAAGGAATACCCTCACGCCACCGTTGTTACCTATGTTAATTCCAGTGCAGCAGTCAAAGCAGAGAGTGATATCTGTGTGACATCCTCCAATGCGGTTAATGTGGTGAATTCTTTGGATGCAGAAGAAATATTGTTTGTTCCTGATATGAACCTGGGGAGTTTTGTCGCAGACCGTACGGATAAACATGTAATTCTGTGGCAAGGATACTGTCTTACGCATGATCGTGTGCGAGCACGCGATGTGGAAATTGCTAAACAACAACATCCAGATGCCGTGGTTGTGGTTCATCCTGAGTGTCGACCAGAAGTAGTGCAGGCTGCAGATTATGCTTTTTCGACGAGTGGTATTTTACAATTTGCTAAAAATTGTAAACATCAAAAGCTGATCATTGGTACTGAAATGGGTTTACTTCATCGGCTACATTTGGAGAATCCAAGTAAGGAATTTTATTTATTACACCAAGGTTTAATTTGTCCTAATATGAAGTTCACCACCGTGGGAAAAGTAGTGGAAGCATTAGAAACAATGACATCGGTAATTACGGTTGCCGACGATATACGCGAATCAGCTCGGCGCGCCCTTGAACGTATGTTGGCGGTGAGTTAAGAGATGGTCTATGATGTCATCGTTGTGGGAAGCGGCATTGCTGGATTGTATGCAGCTTATAAAGCGGCTGACTATGGTACGGTGTGCGTGCTGACAAAGGCTCGTTTTAATGAAACAAACACCTGGTTTGCGCAAGGAGGGATTGCGGCGGCCATCGCAGATGATGACAGTCCGGCAGAACATATGTTAGATACGTTGGCTGCCGGTGCGGGTGCCTGTAACCCCGCTGCCGTAGCCGTTCTTGTGGAAGAAGGTCCAGCATGTGTGCGAGAGTTGTTGGCGTTAGGCACACCTTTTGATCAGGAGTCAGGACATGTCGCACTCACTCGGGAAGGTGCGCATCATAAAAACAGAATCCTTCATTGTGGCGGTGATGCCACGGGTCGTTTTATTCAACAAACTCTGCAGGATAAGATGACGACGCTTGCCACTGTTACCATGCGGGAGTATACATTTGTGACGGAGCTATTGCTGGATCATGGTATCGTTTGTGGTGTACGCACATTAGAGGGTGAGTGTATTTTTGCAGCAGCTGTTATTCTTGCCACTGGAGGATTAGGGCAAGTCTATGCGCGTACCACAAACCCAGCGGTTGCCACCGGTGATGGTGTGGCCATGGCTTATAGGGCGGGAGCGGATGTTGCCGATATGGAGTTTGTGCAGTTTCACCCCACAGTTTTTCACGGGAGTGACGAAAAGGAGACATTTCTCATCTCTGAGGCCGTGCGTGGGGAAGGGGCGTATCTCCGCAACAAACAGGGCGAAAGGTTTATGCTAGATGTTGATCCCATGGCTGAATTGGGTTCTCGGGATGTGGTGGCACGTGCCATCGTTGCGCAAATGAAGCAACAAGACTTTGCTCCCGTTTGGCTAGATGCCACACACGTAGGCGACACTTTTTTACAAAAGCGTTTTCCCACCATTTATCAAGAAGCAAAATCCCGTGGATATGAGTTGGCGCAGGATTGGTTACCTGTTTCTCCTGCTGCGCATTATGTGATGGGGGGGATTGTTAGCGGGCTACATGGTGAAACCTCGCTAGCGGGATTGTATGCGTGTGGCGAGGTTGCTTGTAGTGGTGTTCATGGTGCCAATCGACTAGCTAGCAATTCCTTGTTGGAAGGGCTTGTTTTTGCTAAACGTGCTGTTAACCACATCAGCAAGAGGGGAAAGATTCCTAGCATAAGAGTCTGTCAGGAAACAAAAATAGCTACATCGGATACGAGTATTGATCTACTAACACTCCGTGGCGTTGTGCGGGAGCGGATGTTTATGGACGCTGGTGTAGTCCGCAGTGGGGATGCGCTAGCGGCACTACTGTCTGAGTTATGTACACTGGATCAAGTGTTAGTCGGTAGCGCAAACCAAAATTTATGGGAAGTAAAAAATATGGTAACAGTGGCACGACTAATCACAAACGGTGCACTGTGTCGAACAGAAAGCCGTGGCGGGCATTACCGAGTGGATCGCCCTGAAGTAAACCCCCAATTAGCTGCAAAGAAGTATATACAAAATGTGAGGGGTGATGGTTTTCATGCATTTGCTGCAGTTTAGAGATCTTGTTCAAATTGCCTTAAAAGAAGATTTGACACAAGGCGATGTAACAACTGATCATATATTTACCAATGAACTTGCCACAGCGTCCATTATCACGCGTGAAGCAGGCGTGGTTGCGGGACTTGATGTGGCCGGTGAAGTATTTAATCAGGTTGACCCAAGCATAAAAATAGAGAAGATTTGCCTTGACGGTACGGCGATCAAGCCTGGTGATCAGCTCATGGTCATGGCAGGTGAAGTGGCATCGTTGCTTAAAGCAGAACGGACCGCGCTCAATTTTCTGCAAAGAATGTGCGGCGTGGCCACGGCTACGTGCGCGGCAGTGCGGGCAGTGGGAGATACTAAAACGAGAATTGTCGATACCCGTAAAACAACTCCAGGCCTACGTATATTAGAGAAATATGCGGTGCGTATGGGCGGGGGTGAAAATCATCGTTTTCATCTAGGGGATATGGTTATGATTAAAGATAATCATATTGCGGGTGCCGGTTCGGTGACAGAAGCGGTGCAAAGAGTACGTCAGCATGCGCGCTTTTCTGTTAAGGTTGAAGTGGAAGTAACCACCATGGATGAGGTAGAAGAAGCGTTGACAAATGGTGTGGACATCATCATGCTTGATAATATGTCTAATGCGGAAATGGCGGCTGCTGTGGCACACATCAATGGTCGCACTTGGGTTGAAGCATCAGGTGGTATCACCTTGGAGAGAGTACGTGATGTGGCAGCTACAGGAGTGGATTTCATCTCTTTAGGCTACTTGACCCACGGGTACAGAGCACTAGACTTATCTATGACATTGAAACCATGATATGGGGGTTTTCCTCATATTTTTTTTTATGAAAAAGGTAAGAGTAGGCACATTCTGCATAATTGACGTAAAATTTAGTAACAAATGATTTGATTAACGAGAATGTAATACTTTTTTGTTAAAAGTCTGCTAGAATATAGAGAAATGGAGCACTTCCGCCCAATGCAGTCATTGCGATGTAAGGAAATTTTTGGTACAATAAAAATAGATATACATTAGGAGGCCAACTATGACCCGTCAGGAAAAAATTTACGATCTTTTAATTATTGGAGGCGGTCCAGCGGGCTTTTCGTCAGCTATTTATGCCTCACGCTCACAAATGTCTGTATTAGTAATTGAGTCAATGCTTTCAGGAGGTCAAATTGCAACAACAGAAAAAATGGAGAATTATCCAGGCTTCCCTGATGGAGTTAATGGTATGGAGTTTGGACAATTACTGGAAAAACAAGCCCGTACTTTTGGTAGTGAAATGGTGCTGGCCACAGTTACTGGGGTATCATTGCAGGAAAGAATTAAGCAAGTACATACAACAGAGGGAACATTTCGCGGTCGCTCAGTAGTAATCGCTACCGGTACACGCTCTAGGCCACTTGGCGTTCCTGGTGAAGAAGAATTAAAGGGTAAAGGTGTCTCGTATTGCGCTACCTGTGACGGCTTCTTTTATCAAGAACGTACCGTTATGGTTGTCGGCGGCGGTGATTCCGCTCTTGAAGAGGCGTTAGTGTTAACTAAATTTGCTTCAAAAGTGTATGTTGTGCATCGTCGTGAAGAACTTCGTGCCATTGCCATCCTACAGGAACGGGCTCATGCAAATTCTAAAATTGAATTAATTCTTAATACAGAAGTTGCAAAATTTAATGGAGACGAACGGTTAGAAAGCGTAACTCTGCACAACAAGGTGCAGAATAAAACATGGGATCTTCCCGTTGACGGCCTTTTCCTTTATGTAGGGTTGATACCCAACACGGAATTTTTGGCAAAGGCTATTGAGCAGAATGAGCATGGTTATTTACTCGCCACTGAGGAGATGGAAACGTCTATTGCTGGTGTTTTCGTTGCAGGTGACCTACGTGTTAAAAGTTTACGCCAGGTGGTCACAGCTGTAGCTGATGGCGCGATTGCGGCCTTTAGTGCCGCACATTATGTGGATGAATTAAACGAAAGTGAAAGGAGGCAAAACGATGAGTGAGCATGTTTTAGAACTTACGGATGCTAGTTTTGCAAGCGAAGTTTTAAAGTCAGATACGCCGGTAGTAGTAGACTTTTGGGCCTCTTGGTGTGGTCCTTGCCGCATGATGGCTCCCGTATTTGAAGAGTTAGCTGGTGAGCTGATTGGAAAAGTAAAGTTTGGCAAGGTTAATGTTGATGAAAATGGGAAAACTGCTGAAAACTATAAAGTCATGAGTATTCCCACGTTATTGCTGTTTAAAGACGGTGATGCGGTGGATACGCAGGTGGGGTTTGTCGCAAAAGAACAATTGAAAAAGAAGATTACAGATACCTTCAATCTCTAG
>JANKMV010000008.1:0-16606 GCA_024650095.1 Bacillota bacterium
TAACTGCTGATGCGCCGGTGCCACATCAGAGGCAAGCGTATGTAAATGAATGGCGAGGAGAGTTTTGCGACTGGGACGACGAACTTTCTTAAGTGGAGCAAGTGGCGCAAATATTTTTTTCATCTGGACATCACCTCCTGCAAGGTATTATGTCCATTATTTTCCTGTTTATACGTTTAATTCATGGGAATATCACTAACTTCTACGTCTGTATAGTAGTAATGAATGATTTCCTCATACGTTTTATTTTCCGTGGCCATACCGTCTGCACCGTACTGGCACATGCCCACTCCATGACCATAGCCTTTGGCCATAAAGACAACCTTATCGTCCGTAACTTCCCACGTCACATTGGTGGAGGGAAGTGCTAAAGCCGTGCGTAAATCACGCCCTGTTACGGGTTCACCCGCAATCAAGATGCTTTTAATGCGACCTGTATCAGAACGAACTGCGGTAGCCAAAAGAGGGCGCCCTGCAGCTGAAACAGGTAAAGCAGACACATAGGGGACAATGGCATCGGCAAATTCTACACCGCTAAACTCATGCTTTGTTTCATACCAGCGTGATCCTGCACAGTATGAACAGGGGATACCACGTAGATAAGGCAAGGATGCAGACCAAACGTCTTCACTATTTTCTGTATGCCCACCGCAGTTGGAATGAAAAAGGGAATCTATTAATTTACCATTATGTGTGATCACTTTTCCTGCTGTATCGCGTACAGCCGTGCGAATTTTGTTTAGATAGCCTGCGGCTTCCTCACTCGACCATTTACCCAGGGATTTTTCTTCGCTTTCCCATGCTTGACAATGGGTGGAATCGGTACAAATATCGGCTCCTGCATGCTTGAAACAACCCTTGCCACCAAAGGAAAGCATTTGATTTACTGTATAGGTGCGGGCACCCACTGCTTGCGCTTTCAGTGCTTCCACCGCAAAGGATGCAGGCATTTCAGCAGCGACTACACCCACTAAGTATTCTTCCAGTGGCATCTCCACCAACTCGGTGCTTTCGTGAAGAAATACATTGATTGTTACTTCTCCCGCAGGGGAAGCAATGGGATCTCGATCCACCACCTCGGGAGGAGTACCACCCGTACTCGGGCCACAGGCCCGGGTGAGGAGAACTGGTAGTCCTATGATTAAGAAAACAAGGAATAATAGAAGTGTGGTAATCACTTTTTTCACAGATAATGCCTCCTTAGGCAAGTTTACATATTTATATGCCCTCGGAAGCTTGTCTAGTACAAGAAAAGCACTGGCTACCTTAATCGCTTGCTATACCCTATTAGAGCTGTTTCTATGGGGACCGGAACGGTCAAGACCGTTCCCTACATTTGGGGAAGTGAATATCAAGAAATGCGCGTATCTTCAGTTCCCTTAACGCACACTTGCAGTACTGGCTACCTTAACCGCTTGCTATACCCTATTAGAGCTGCTTCTATGGGGTCCGGAACGGTCAAGACCGTTCCCTACATTCGGATAGCGACATTATTCATGCCAGTACAAGAAAGTCGCGCTTCTTCAGTTCCCTTAACGCGCACTTTCAGTACTGGCTACTTTAACCGTTTGCTATACCCCATTTAAGCAGCTTCCATGGGACTGGAACGGTCAAGACCGTTCCCTACATTTGGGGAAGTGAATATAATTTCATGCCAGTACAAAAAAGACACGCTCTTAACAAAAAGAACAGCCGCTTAGTGCGACTGCTCTGTCCTTGTTATGTTGGCACCAAGGCTAGCTAGCTTTTCTGTTAAGTTCCAGTATCCTCGGTCAATATGATAAATGGCGCCCACATCGGTCCGGCCCTCTGCAGCCAACCCGGCTAAAACAAGTGCAGCCCCAGCACGTAGGTCTGTGGATTTTACGGGAGCACCATAGAGTTTATCTCGCCCGGAAACGACGGCACAGTGACTTTCTATTTTAATTTGTGCCCCCATTCGCCGTAGCTCATCTACATGCATAAAACGGTTCTCAAAGACGGTTTCTGTAATAACGGACGTACCCTTAGCAAAGGTAAGTAGAGCCATCATTGGTGACTGTAGATCGGTAGGGAAGCCAGGATAAGGTAACGTTTTAACATCGACAGCCCGAATGGGTCCTGTGCGACGAATATGGATAAGAGCTTCTTCCTCCACCACTTCACAACCGACTTCTTTTAATTTAGCTATTAACGGTGTCAGGTGAGCGGGGATGACATTTTCCACCGTTACCGTTCCGCCAGTAATGGCAGCACTTAACATAAATGTTCCTGCTTCAATGCGATCAGGAATAACTGTATAATCGGTACAAGATAGAGATGATACTCCATGAATGCGGATGGTATCGGTACCGGCTCCGCTGATATGCCCACCCATGGAATTAATAAAGCGGGCCAAATCAACCACTTCAGGTTCTTCGGCAGCATTTTCAATAATGGTGGTTCCTTCAGCTAATGCCGCTGCCATCATAATGTTTTCTGTGGCACCCACACTGGGAAAATCGAGATAAATGCGTTCGCCATGCAGCTTGTCCGCAATGGTTTCAATAAAGCCGTGACCGATAATAACTTCTGCACCCATGGCCTTTAGCCCCTTAAGGTGCAAATCAATGGGTCTAATACCAATGGCGCACCCGCCAGGTAGAGATACTCTGGCTTGTCCCGTGCGCGCTAGGAGCGGACCAATCACGAGGAAGGACGCTCGCATTTTGCGCACCAGTTCATAGGGTGCTACTGCTCCTGATAAGTGAGATGTTTCCAGCAACAGTTTCTTTTCTTCTGGGTTATAGTCCGTATGGGCACCTAGTGCCGTCAACACTTTGCACATTGTATAAACATCTTCTAGCGCTGGAATATCCCGCAAGGTAATCTGACCTTCACATAATAATGAGGCAGCCATGATGGGCAAGCAGGCATTTTTAGCGCCTTCTACGCGGACGCGTCCGTAAAGCGGCACTCCGCCTTCAATTGAAATTATGCCATTCACATACGTCTGGCCTCCTCGCCTACCAAAATGACAATCCAAAAATCGACATACGCTACAGTAGTTAAAGATGTAAGAAACTGAAAGTAGAATCATTTGTCTTTTTATCTTTTGACGAGTTCATTATCTTTATACTGTAGTAAAGACACTTTCTTGCACTAGCTAGTAAGAAATTATATTACTTTACAGTTGCAAAGTGGTAATGTAACAGCAGTAAAAAGGCGCTTGTTGAAATTATATCATTGTTTCTGCCGAATAGTTATTTAATTAATTTAACAGGCTGCAGGAACACTCTTTTACGTACTTCATTTTGCTAGTCATCACCTCTGAGCTTACTGTAGTATTGTAGCTACTTTCTTGCTTTACTCTCTACCTTAATAAATATAAATTGATTTATGAAAATAATGTTTAGTAGGAGTCATGAATGAGGGGGAAGCCTGCCCACACGACCGTTTGTTCTAGAAAACTATCGTAGCGAATAGCCACATTAACATTAAAGCGGTCTCCATCGATGGTCATATAGCGCTCTAGCAGTGGTGTGTATGCGGTGTAGCTGATTAATTCTTCATCCTGCATGCCTTCCACAATGGAACCGCGCACGGCAGTCAAGGCAGTACGTGCCATCTGTTCCATTTCTTCACTATTCTTTTTCCCTGCCACTTGTCCACTTACATAGTAACTAATTTGCCCCGCGGGAGCATATGGCTGTAAGACTTCATTCAATTGCTCGATCCCTGTGGCAATGGCGGCAACTGATATATCGTTGCAGACCACTAACAGATATGTCTGGGGCGGCACCCCATTACCATCACCTGGGTTACTCTGTACCACAATATGGCTAAGCGAGCCTGCTGCTGTTTTTCCCACAGTGTCCACTACCCGGAATGTCTCACCTTCCCCTTTTTCTATAGTGTTACCCTTTACTCCCAGCAAAGCCGCTACCTCTAGCAGTACAGTTTCTAGTTCGTCCAACTCGCGATATTGGTTGTCCAAAATGGAAAAAAATTGAGCTTCTCCTTCTGTAACCGTCGCTCCGGCTGTCGTCACCACCATTTCTAGGGCCTCAATACCCGCAACTTCACGTCTAGGAATTCTATAGATGATGGTGGCCGCTGCTAGTAGAAATAGTATAATTACAATTTTATGCCAACGTTTCATAATCTCACCCTCCTCACTCTATATGATTGGCAGTTTTTTCCCTGCTTAAACCTTACAAAATAAATTATGTGAAGAAGAGTAAAAAAGACCTTTTCTAACCCACCAATAATCTCGTTAGGGTTTGTTTATACTATGATCTAGAAAATTGTGGTATAATACCAACGGATGCCGAGAATGAGGAGGAGTATTAATGAGAAATCAAGTTGTTCATACCACTGCTGCCACGGAAATAGAAAATGTCGTTACGATGCTGACTGAATTGTTTACTCAAGTTGAACAGTCTTTTAGCAAGCATCGTCTCAGCTTAAAACATAAGCAAACAACGGCAAGGGTGACCACACAAATGCGTGGTACACTAACTACCCTCCATCAATTGATAGGTGAAATTAACCGTGATGAAGCACTTGCTGTGCAAGCTACCGTCCTTAACGTGGGAAAAGTGTATTATAGTCTATTGCGTCTTTCATACCAAGTTGAAAAAAAGGTAGAAGACAATATTGTTTTTACTAAGGTTGCCGCCGACGATATGCATGAAATCTTGCAGCGAACTCGTGCGTTACTCCCACATGTTAATGACACGTTACGTACCTGCAACACCGTTCTTGCCACACACGTCAAAGAGGAAGTAGATGTTCTACTAACAAACGCGGAGAGCGCGACTAAGCTACATGAAGAACGTTTATGTACAGGAGTTTGTCATCCTAACACCGCCAATATTTACCTACAAATGCTAGCATATCTGCAGGACATACTCTGGCACATGAAGGCACTCGTCTGTGAGAATGGCTTGCCTATTATTTAGTAGAATTTTTGCCACCTCGAGACAGAGAATATATCAGACCAGACATGAAAGCGATGAAAAGAGCATGCCTGATATTAAAGACATGGATGCGACGAAAAAAACAGCAATCTTAAGAATATATCAAATCAGAAGATATGAACATAAAGACAAAGCCGCCATTATAGCCCCAAAGTGTAGGGAACGGTCTTGACCGTTCCGCATGGTAACGCTGGCATATATGCTGGAGCATGATTATTACGCAAATCCAAAAATGTAGACAAATGAATGAATGAATGAAAGGGTGCGCAGATGGCGTACCCTTTCATTATTTACGTAGGATTTATATAAACGGCTGCCTTGGCCCGCAGGAGATTTTTTATATCATTTTCAGTAAGGACAATGTCCTTGCCACTTGCCGCTTCTTCACCATAAACGAGGACAAACTCCCAGCCCTCATCCCCTTCACGCATACGTGACGTGGAGATATCATTTTGCATCTTCCCTGCACGGTCAATGATGCCTATTTCATAAAAAGTAGCTAAACAGTCGATGAGGCCAGAGCCACAAATCCCTTTGGCACTGCACCGACCGATGGTGGACACCTCAACATTAAAGCTGATAGGATCTATTTCCACATTATCGATGGCACCCTTCATAGCACGCATACCATGGACAATGCCACCACCCTCAAATGCAGGGCCGGCAGAACAAGCTGCCGCCACCATCCAATCTTTATTACCTAACACCATTTCACCATTGGTACCAATATCAATAAAGAGTGTGACTTCATTCTCTTGAGCTAGGTTCGTAACCAAGGTGCCTGCAACAATATCTCCTCCCACATAAGACGCCACGGAGGGAAAACAGGCTACATATGCATCCGGGTTAACATTAAGTCCCAACTCCTTTGCTCTGACGGGTGGTGTCTCCGCCGCAAGTGGAATATAGGGCTCCAAACGAATGAACTTTGGTGATAATCCGAGAAAGAGATGGGTCATGGTGGTATTGGCTGCCACCGTTACTAAGTGTACTTCCTCTGCATTAATCTGACTTAGTGGCAGTAATTCTGCCAGCAATTCATTGACCGAATCCATGACAGCTTGATGCAGTTCGTCTAAGCCTGTAGGTCTTTCGCTGCTATGGATGATACGGGAGATCACGTCATCCCCAAAGCGAGCTTGCTTGTTGTACGAACCCTTTTTCCCGATGGTTAAACCGGAATCTAAATCTACCAAATGTACCGCTACCGTGGTGGTACCAATATCAATGGCCAATCCATACACCCTGTTTACGTTCGCCTCATGGCCGGGCTCAATGGCAATTACCTCAGCACAACCATTAACTTGAGAGACTGTCACCGTCACTTGCCAGTTTCCGGTACGAAGCACAGCGGCTACCCGCCTTAATACTGACAGGCTAATCCTAATATCTGTACATGCCACCTCAGCACGCAATGCTGCTTGCAAACGCGTCCAGTCAGCTACATTTTCTTCTAGTGTGGGTGGCGACAGTGTCAACTGTATTTTTCGGCAAAGCGGTTTAAAGGTGAAGCCGTCGGCTAGGTCAATATCTTTCTCCATGAGAAACGTGTTCTCATCTAACAAGACCTGGTGTTCATCAAGTCTTGATTCGCCGGGGATGTCAACCACAACGCTACTGTTAACACACGTTTGGCAAGCCAATACCAGTCCAGTCTGTTTCGCACTGGGCGAAATGTTTCCAGCATTCGCAACGCTCACCTGTCCATCTTGCACTTTTACTAAGCAACGCCCGCACGTACCGTCCCCGCCACAACTGCTAACCAGCTCTATCCCAGCCATAGTAGCCGCTTGCATGAGAGAAGTTCCGGGCTCTACTTGAACAGCAAGATTATCTGGATTAAATAAGACCGTTACTCTTTCCATGGCTTCACCTTCTTTAGAGATACTGTCTGAATAATTTATTTTACAAAGTTTTCTTTGGCGAACTTACTGATACCGGAAGCCTCTCGTGGGCCAACCAACACTTTCCAACCCGTTGCTTCTGCAGTGCTCCCTGAGAGAACGGCTACATAGCCAGGGAGAACCAATGTTTTATGATTTACTTTTGCTTCCATATCATTGGCTACAAGTGCCTTCGCAATAGCCTCCCCTGTCAGCTTTCCAGCGGCCCAGGAGGTTAAAACCGAGATTCCATCCGTGTTGATAGGCACAATATAGGCAGGCACTTTACTGCTTTCCACTTCACCCTCGACTATATAGTACGTGAGCGAGAAATTGGTGGTGATATAAACCGGAGAGTCCGGTGTCACATCGCCAATGGCCACAGCTTTAGCCTCCACCTGAATGGGTTTTTGCGGATCTGTATAGAGATTTTGCCGCCATGATAGAATAGGTAAAATCTCTTCTTTTTTACTTGCTTTGACCACGACTAACCCAGCATATTTAGCAACATACACATTGGCTTGCACAACTTCCTCTAATGCATCTGTTTTACTGGTAAACGCCATGGCAGGATACCCAAAGGAACGGAAGCGTTTACGCACAGCTAAGCGGCGAATCTGAGTGAGATCCGCTAGCACTTGCGACGTCTCACGACTACCGCTATCTAGCACCAATTCTTTATAGCCAAGCTTTGTAATTTTGTCAACCAGCTCAGCTAAATTAGCCAAGCCATTCCCTTTCACAGCGAGGGGGCACGCTACCTTTTGCGCAAGGGCAGTCATAGCTTCATAGTTATCATTGGTGGCTGCATATAGTAAGGGCTTGCGTGACGCCACAGCAGTGGCCGCCGCGTCCATGATAGCGACATCTTCACAAATCAACATAAACGATTTATCGGTATTAGCAGCAACTAATTCGGCAGCCGCTGAAAAAGTGGCCGCATCATTAGACGAGCATTGCAAAGCCACCATATCGGTCACAAAGTGTAGACCAACCCGATCAAACTCCAATTCATTAAATGAAGCCACGCGTGCAGCAATGTCTTCTGTATCCTCCACCAGCACAGCAATGGCTGTAGGATGGAAGAAACGCTTATCATGACGGAATAGTTCGGTTTCATCACCCAATTCAAGCTCGGATATAGCGGAGCCAATCTTCACCAGCTTAATTGGAGGGGCTGCTGCTGCACCCAGCGCATCCTTGGCTTCTTCCGAAACATGAGGACACTTATCTAATGATGTTTTTCCGGCAGCTAGTGCCATGGCAAAAGCCAAGCATGTAGGGTTACCACAGTCTTTGCAGTTCGTTTTTGGCAGTTGCTTAAAAATCTGAAGACCTGTTAATGCCATAATTTCGACTCCTTTCTTTTACTAAATAATATCGGAAGAAAATTTCACTCGGAAAGCTAGAAACAAGAAGGTAGGCAGGTTGGCATAGCGCGCAACCTGCCAACCTGCTATATTACATTAAGGGATCCATAGTTAAAGCGGGGTGTCCTTTTTCTTCTAAAAAGGGAAGAATTTCATCAGCGGTGGTACCCACCGTTTCATCAGCGATTTTTTCAACAAAATCAGCACCTAGGCCCGCTTCTTCTGCACAACGACGCAAATCATCACCGAAGTAATCTTTGAGTTCCTTGGGCATCCAGACGACACGGCCAATACCGCCATCCGCTTGAATGAACTTACGAGAAAGCATGTAGGTACGCCCAACCCCCATGAAACCAGGGGCTTGCACACCACCACCCACTGCGCCAGCTAATGTGGAGAACGTCATGCCACAAGGTGTATCACCTGAATGCTCTCGTGTGGTTACCATCAGTCCATTTGCTTCGGGAACAATGGCTAAAATAGCTTCGAAACAACCACAGGATGTCATGGGCTGATCCATGAGCGTATATAAGTTAACTTCCTCTACGCTACGATTAGAGGCAGCGTAAACATATTCGTTAACAGAAGACCACATTCCTTTTTCTTCGTCAATGGGGCCCTCTTTAATAATGGGGCGATTAGGACCGTTGGGGTCAATTTCAAAGGAAGCTTTCGCGTCTAGCCAACTTACTGCACCACAGAGGCCAACACGCTCTGGAGAGACGACGCAGACGTGATTTGGCGCAAAAGATTGACAGAGAATACAAGAATAGAATTCTTCTACCGATTCATCCGTCAGCCCCTTAAGGCGGGCATCACGAGTTGTATACGTGCCTCGTGCAACCTGTAAGGACTCATCAACTTTCTCTTGCTCGGTAAGAATTGTAACTTCCACGCGGTCCACAATGGCAGGGAATTCATCCTTGAATTTGGCAATTAACAGCTCACCATAGTGCTTAAACTTAAACCCTTTTGCCACCGCTTCTTTGGAAATACGGAGCCAGCACAAGTCACGTTGAGCCACATGCCAGAGACCTTCTCCATAATTAATAAAGTAGTGAATACGACGCTCTAGCACACTTTCAAAGTCATCCTGCATTTTGCGTCCGTAGATTTTCACCATAATGCCAAGGGGTAAACGGTCACCTTCCTTGAAGTGATCAATTTCCGGACCGATAACGGTTACTTTACCATCCTCAATTTCATCTTCACCGACCATTTCTACCAACTCAAAAGCTGTGGAACGTCCACCGCCCATTTCTACATACATGTCACCTTTACGGATGGTTTCACCCTCAAAGGCCGGGCCAATGGTAATGGGTACAGGAATATCAAGGATCTTCATTTTAATGCCACGCAATTCCATGCAATATTTAACAATGGTATCATAATCTGTATGCGAGACATACCAATCAGCAATTTCTTCCTCTAGTTGAGTATCACAGATCACCGGGAAGCCAAGGAAGATAGCCGCAAAATGTGCAGCTGTCTGTACTTCATCAACTTCTCCGAGCTGAAGGACAAAAGCGCGTACACGACGCTGTTGATAATCGCGATGCTCTTCACGTAAGCCAGGTGCAATTCCGCCGAAAGCCATCCCCGCACGCAGTGCATAGTTCACAGCATGAATAACTTGGGTAAAGTTGCCCAACGGAAAAGCAATATAGTCTACTCCTAATTTCATGTTTTGCTCAAGGAGTTGTTCAATTACTTCATTGACCAAGAAAATCATCATACCCTTAGCTTGCAGTTCCTGCACAATCTTAGCAGCGTCTGCGCTGGTACGGGCTTTCCCCATGATGACGGCTTGACCGGGGATGGTCCAGTCCACGAGTTGGATGCCAAACTTACGCAAGATTGGATCGGATAAATAACCCGTCCATGGTTGCACATGGGGCTTTGCACCATTGATATAGCGAAGTACTTCAATGATTTCTGCGGCATACGCCGTTGATTCACCCCATAAACGGGCGTTTTCAAAACTCATTGTACTTTTAATTTGATGGCGCATTCTGTTTAAAATAGGGGGTAACTCACCCAACTTTGTCACTTTCTCCCCGGAGAGACTACTTATAACTGGCAAATAATAGGCCGTGTCAGGATACCCCACGGCTTGGTTAGGGCCGTACTTGCGAATTGCCTGTGATAATAGTGTTTCTGCATAACTAGTGGCGATAATGGCACCATTATATGCGCTTTGGAACAATTTGGTCGGTGCTTTTGCTCCCTCAGGTATGGCACCTGCGTAAATTTCATCAAAAGCTGTTGTAGACATGCTCTTTCCTCCCTTTCACGTAAATTTCCACTTTACCAGGCTGTGGAAGCCGTTACACCGAATTTTTCTGCGGTCTGCTCATGCACCTTTAGCTTCCAGCTACGATAATCAAGCGCTTCTAGAAGCTTTTGCGCTGCAAGTTGCGGGTCAGTTTCCCACATAAAGTAGCCACCATAAACGTCATGTGCGATCTGGAGCGCAACACCGTTTACCAATTCACTACCTGTAACGGGTGGCACGACACCAACATGAACCGGAAGCCCCATGGCTACGTTCCAAGAACCGATGGCAATGGCCTTTTCACTCATGGCCTCAGGTGCACTGGCTGCGAAGGGAATCTTGGGAATATCAACGCCAAGATCATTGGCAATGGCCGTGGCTAGGTTTGTGCTACGTGAGTTATCTACGCAGGAACCCATATGGAAAATAAGTGGTAGCTTACCTTCTAGGTTATCTGCGTTAGCTTCGTTAAGGCGGTTAATAAAGGCTTTAAGGCCATCGCCTGCATACATATCAACGGCTTCGGAGGACAGTAGGCCTAACTTGGCATAAGAGCCTGCTGCACAACCCGTTGCCAGCAATAATACATCATTTTTGGCTAATTCTTGCGCTATTACGATATGACTTTCATCATGTTTTACCTTTAAGTTATTACAACCACAAAGGAGAACTACACCACGAAGCTCGCCAGACTTTAGTGCATCCGTAAGCACTTTGATAGGTGCTTCTGGGTTAATGGCACTAAAGAGCTCATATAAGGCTTCTTGGCTAAACCCAGCCACTACTTTGTTTTTAATATCCGGGATTGAACACTCACTCCCGACACGTTCTCTAAAACCATCAATACCAATACGGATAACATCCTTAGCTTGCTCCAATGCATTTTCTTCACTGTTGAAGTCGATATGATGTGCACCCGGAATTTTTGCGTTTTCTGAGGTTGTTACAATTCTGGTATTGTAACATTCCGCAGCCGTTTGAATACCAGGCATAATGCACTGCAAATCTACGACCATAGCATCAATGGCACCCGTCATAATGGGCAACTCCTGTGACATAAAGTTCGTAACAGGGGGTACTCCTTGACGCATGAGCACTTCATTACCAGTACAACAAATTCCCATTAACTGAATTCCTTCAGCACCGGCCTCTTTGGCTTCGTCATCTAACTCTCGAGCTGCCAATACAATCATTTCTGAAAGCAAAGGATTGTGCCCATGAACTGCGATATTAACCTTTGTGGGATTAATCACACCCATGTTAGCCTCAGTATATACAGGTTTGGGTACACCGAAGAGAATATCCGACATATCTGTACCGATATGCATACCTGTATAATCCGCTAACGATGTTGCTAATGCTTTAAAGATTAAGTTAACTGGATCTGCATCCATGCCTACGTGTGTTTGGGCCGTTGCACTAGCAATGGCTTCGAAGACACTGGTGGGCATAATATTACAGTCATTAAATTTTTCTACACGACCTGGAGTAACCGTTTTTTCAATCCATTTTACTTTTCCACTACCCATGCGAGTGAAGTCTTCCATAGCAAGCGCAACAACATCCGCAAGAATTTCCATGTCAGCGCGCCCTACAATGGGGATTTCAAAGCGCTCCGCCACAGCATGTAGTTTCTCAGAACTTTTGATGCTATAATCGGGTGCATGGCCTTCAAGCAATGCTTTCAGTGTAAGCAAAATATGTTTTGCGTGATCAGAATGTGCTGATGCTCCACCCGTAACAGATCGAACAAGATTTCGAGCTACAATGGTGTACGCCGTGGCACCACAAACGCCTCTAGGTGCTTTAGGTGTAATACGACATGGCCCCTGGATACAAATGCGACAACAAATTCCCGTATCACCAAATTTACACTGGGGTTGCTGCGCCAGATAGCGATCATACGCTGTGTCAACTGGAAGTTCTCTAGCAAGAATATCCAGGACAGCCGGGTCAATTGCACGGTTGCGATCGACTTGTTTTTTCTTTTTAATATCAGTCATACGTTTCACTAGCCTCCCTTAAAGAATGTGCGTAACTAATCTATTAGCCCACTGGCTGATAGTCAAACCCCTACTGTTTGTCTTTCACTTTCACCTCCTGTATAATCTCATCTAGAATTGTATCAACACCAGACATAATGCCAGAACCTAAGAGTAATCCACTTTCTTCGGCCATAGCATTTTCTAAAACATCTTCATCAAAGGGGATCATGGGCAAAAGCTCTGCCTCTGTAAACTGCGAACGAATGAATGCTTTTTCCTTATCCGTACGCACCTTATTTGCTAAAATCTTTACCTGCTTAATCCCTAACTCTGTGGCAAGCTGCCCAACCACCTTCGCTGTATTCACAGAGACACGAGTGGGTTCGGTGACGATAATTATCATATCGACACCACGCGAGGTTCCACGTGTTAAATGCTCAATTCCAGCACTCATATCCATAATAACTACATCGTCTTTATCTAGAAGCAAACTGCTTAAAACCGCATACAGAAAAGTGTTCTCCTTACAATAACAAGCTGTACCCCCTTGCTTGACAGCTCCCATGCGTAAGAACTTAATTCTCTCCTGTTTAATTGTGAATTCATCAATTAAATCATCCACCTTAGGATTCAAGGTAAATAAAGCGCCACTACCACCTGATCGCTCATCTACGATGGCTTTCATTTCAATCACCGGTCGGAGATTCTCTAACGCTTCTGTAGCTAAGCCTAAAGTAGCACCAAGGCTTACATCTGGATCCGCATCTACTGCATACACGTTGTAATTTCGGGCAGCAAATGCACGAATGAGGTTCGCTGCAAATGTTGTCTTGCCGACACCGCCCTTGCCTGATATCGCGATCTTCATGGTTCTCACCTCCTTTTAGGCATTCCAACTACTTACTCCTTATAGATGTTTTCTCTACATTCGACGGATAACAACAGAATCCCTTTAGTCAGAAAATTATCAATTTTAATAGAAAAAAAGAACCATCATTCTTCAAACGATGATTACAGTCGCCCTTTTGCCCTTTGTTGCTCTAAAATTTCGTGTAATTATAATACGCCGACACTGTTCCATTATCACACATTCATATTGCAGTTGGATGTCATAATTACGTCTAATTTGTGAACGGAACAAAAAAGGGGACCATCTAATCGAATTAGGCTACCTATATGGAAAGAATAAGACGAATAATCATCTTTTTCTAGCTCATTAGGGTACATATATTTTACTAGTCACCTACATATAAATGAGCTTTAGCGTTCGTAGCACAAAGCTAACGCATTTCCTTGCTGTAGCAAAAAGCAGCCCACCGAGGTGAGCTACTCTTATGCCAATCATCTCCATTTATTCTGTTGTGCTTGTAACATGTACTTCCCCTCTGCTAAAAACAAATTCATTGTCCTTGGTGTCGACGTGGATGATATCGTCGTGAGTAAATTCACCCCGTAGCATCCGTTCAGATATATCATCTTCAATTCGGCGTTGAATAACACGCCGCAGGGGCCGCGCACCATAGTCTGGGTCATACCCTTCTTTGGCAAGCATCCTTTTTGCTTCCTCACTCACCTCAAGACCAATACCAAAATCAGATAAGCGATGATTTAATTCCTGTAGCATTAAAGTAACGATTTCCGACAAGTGCTCTTCTGCCAATGCATGGAAAACGATAACCTCATCAATGCGGTTCAAGAACTCTGGCCTAAACGTATGCTTTAACTCACCCATAATCTTATCCTTCATATCATCATAGGTTTTATCACGGTCGCCCGCTCTAAAGCCCATAGAAGACTGCTTTTTTAATTCACTGGCTCCGACGTTGGATGTCATGATAATCACGGCATTACGGAAGTCAACTGTCCGGCCTTTGCCATCGGTTAAGCGTCCATCTTCAAGCACTTGTAACAGTACATTAAACACTTCTGGGTGCGCTTTTTCAATTTCATCAAAAAGTATAACTGAGTAGGGTTTGCGCCGCACCTTTTCTGTCAACTGACCCCCATCATCATAACCTACATATCCCGGAGGTGAACCAACTAAACGAGCAGTAGTATGCTTTTCCATATACTCAGACATATCCAACCGAATCATGGCATCTTCCTCACCAAAGAGGCTTTCGGCTAATGCCCGTGCTAATTCAGTTTTACCCACACCCGTGGGTCCGAGGAAGATAAAAGAACCAATGGGTCGCTTGGGATCCTTCAGGCCTGCGCGTGCTCTGCGAATGGCACGTGATACAGATTTAACCGCCTCAGCCTGCCCAATTACACGTTGATGCAAAACATTTTCCATATTCAGTAATCGTTGGGTTTCTTCTTCCGCTAGTTGCACAACGGGGACACCCGTCCACGATGAGACGATTTGCCCGATATCTTCGGCCATGACCGATTGCGTATCCTTTAACTGCCGCTGTTCCCATTCCTTCTTCAAATTCTGCAGTTCTTGCTTCAATTGTTGCTCCCGGTCACGAAGTTTAGCAGCCAATTCAAATTCTTGACTCTTAACGGCAGATTCCTTTTCCTGTCGCAGTGTTTCCAATTGTTCTTCACGCTGCTTGAGATCCGGAGGCGCCGTATGGGCCTTCATACGTACGCGGGAAGCAGCCTCATCAATCAAATCAATGGCTTTATCGGGTAAAAAACGATCAGGAATGTAGCGGTCCGATAGGGTTACGGCAGCACTTAACGCTTCATCCGTAATTTTAACACCATGATGTGCCTCGTAACGATCACGTAAGCCTTTGAGGATATCCAGCGACTCATCCTTTGTGGGTTCTCCCACGGTAATTGGTTGGAATCGACGTTCTAAAGCAGGATCTCGTTCAATATGTTTACGGTATTCATCGAGGGTAGTGGCACCAATAGCTTGCAATTCTCCTCTAGCTAATGCCGGCTTCAAAATGTTGGAAGCATCAATGGCTCCCTCCGCAGCTCCTGCACCTATTAACGTATGCAATTCATCAATAAAGACAATTACATTACCTACGCTGCGTAATTCATCCATCAATTTTCGTAATCGTTCCTCAAATTCACCACGGTATTTAGTCCCAGCCACCACAGCCGCTAGCTCTAGTGTGACAACACGCTTGTCCTTTAAATTCTCCGGGACATTACCTTCAATTATATGTTGCGCCAAGCCCTCAGCGATGGCGGTCTTACCAACGCCTGGTTCGCCAATTAAGCAAGGGTTATTCTTTGTTCTGCGAGATAAAACTTGAATGACTCGTTCAATTTCTAAACCTCGCCCAATCACAGGATCCAGCTTACCTTCTTTTGCCATTTTAGTTAGATCACGCCCGAACTGATCGACGGTAGGTGTAGCCGTGTTCGTACTCTTGCCATTTTCATCTGCTTGTGATTCTTCTGATTCCCCTAGTAATGCCAACACCGATTTGCGTGCTCTCATAAGATCAACATCCAAATTAGAAAGGACTTGTGATGCAATGCCCTCGCCTTCTCGCAAGAGCCCTAGTAACAGATGTTCTGTGCCCACATAATTATGACCCAGTCCCTGCCCCTCCTCAATAGCTAGTTCAATAACCTTTTTTGTACGAGGTGTATAATTTACACCTTGGGAAGGAGTTCGCTGTTCACCTTTGCCAATTAATTTCTCAATCTCTAATCGTACAGTTGCTAACTCCATCCCTAAGGAGAGAAGGACTTTGGCCGCAATACCGTCCCCTTCCCTAACTAACCCTAACAGAATATGTTCTGTTCCTACAAAACTATGGTTAAAACGTCTAGCTTCTTCCTGTGCCAGCACGAGAACTTTTTGCGCCCGCTCCGTAAATCGTCCAAACATAAACATCATATCCCTCCTATTCTAGGTTTTCCGGCTTCGTTAATCGTTGTCGAAATAGCCGTGCTCGTTCCCTGTCCCGCTCCAAAACATCTAGCGAACGTCCGGTAAGTGTCTGTAAATTGGCGGGCCTCTGTAGCACCATCAATTCCTTTAGTATTTTTCCTGGTATGTCTTCAATTAATCCTAAATCGATACCTAAACGTACATCGGATAGTAAATGCATAGCCTCTTGCGAGGATATAAGGCGGGCATGACTAAGTACGCCAAACGCCCGGTTGACCCGATCTGAAATACGATCTCTTCCTTCATTCAAGAGAATTTGTCTTGCCTGTGCTTCCTGTTCAACGA
>JANKMV010000008.1:16616-17443 GCA_024650095.1 Bacillota bacterium
TTTAATACTAATTCCATCAAGACACCTCCTTCTCTAATGCATAAAACCTACGATTTGCTTTGTCACGCCAAACAAATTCTTAATAATTTCTTCCGAACTTTGTCCTAGAGTAATTTGGTTAGAGATTTGCACCAAATTGCCAATAATATCAGACCCTTCTCCGTATACTCCGCGCACAGCCAAGCCGACTTGTGCAATGGCTGAGAGAACACGATTCATTTGCTTTGTGAGAACGAGCGCGGGCAGATGTAGCATAACAGATGCCCGTAAACCAGTACCTACATTTGTGGGGCAAACTGTGAGATAGCCCCATTGCTCATCGTAGGCATAATCTAATTCTTTTTCCAAAAGATCATCATAACGAGTGGCGTCTGTAAGTGCCTGCTCAAGTTGTAGTCCTGGCAACAAACATTGAATACGCAAATGATCTTCTTCATTGACCATAATACTAATGACGTCATCGTCTCGTAACAAAACAGCGGAATTATGCAACTCTTTACTCAAGAGAGGACTAATCAAATGTTTTTCCACTAACACTTGGCGCTCTGTTAATGGTAGCTCTTGCATGCGCAAAAATACCGTTTCACCGAATTGGTCCGCTAGCGTTTGACTAGCAGTGTAGACTTGCTCCATTACCATAGCTGTTTGGCTGTCCGATGCCAAATACGGGAATGGTACCTCTCTAATGTTGCGCGCTAAACGAATACGGCTACTTAATACAATCTCCCCGTCGGGCCCTGAGCCTGTCATCCATGTACTGGGCTTGGCAACTTTTTTATGATCATTGACCATCATCTTCACCCCTGTCTTGCGACTGTGCTTCCAAT
>JANKMV010000008.1:17453-18191 GCA_024650095.1 Bacillota bacterium
CCAATTGTCGGATTTGATCACGTATAATGGCAGCTTGCTCAAACTCTTCTTGAGATACAGCTATCTGTAGTTGCTGTCTTAGTTCTTCTATACTACGACGAAGTTTAACAGCGCCACCTGCTCGTTGCGGCTCGTTGCCAACATGCTGGGTTGAACCATGAATCCTCCGCATTAACGGCTGCAAGCGATCACTAAACACTGCATAACATTCACTACAGCCAAAGCGGCCGATCTGACCAAACTGTGCATATGTCAGACCACAATTCTCACAATGAACCTTATTAGTAGTAAACTCCATCACTTTACCTGCAGAGTGAGCGTCCATATTCATAAGACCTGTAAGTAGACTTTGCAACGAGAATGGAGGATGATCAAAGGAAAATTCTCCTTTTTCCCTTGCACATTGCTCGCAGAGGTGTAGCACCTGTTGTTCACCATTAACGATTTGTGTTAAATGTACGGTAGCATTTATTTTTTTACATTCCTGGCAAAGCATGATATCCTCGGCCTCCTCTTAAGAATCCTGCAATAAGATTTCTAGCATGCGGATTAGCAATTTAGTTCTCGTGATGCATAACAATTCTTCTGACACCTGCACATTTTGGGTGAGTGCCACCTTCATTAACTGTCCTTCACGACGCGTCACCATGCGAGCCTCCGTTAGGCGATTTATGAAATCTAGTGCTTCGGTGGTTGCAATCCCACACGGTAAGTCACTCAACATTTCCAATAATTGCA
>JANKMV010000090.1 GCA_024650095.1 Bacillota bacterium
ATCAGTTTTCGCTAAGCCTTTTTCTACTTCCATCAATTCATCTTCATCTACTGTCGTGCCGAAGAAATCGTTTACTTTCGCTTTCGCTTTTGCTTTACTCTCTGGGGTGATATGCATGGCCACCGTTGCCAGTGCGGCAAAGAGTACCCCATAATCATCTGTGAAACCCACCATGGGAAGCAGGTCTGGGATAACATCCACAGGCAAAATAAAATAACCGAGAGCGCCGGCAATAATGGCCTTCGCTTTCACTGGCACTCTGGGGTCTTGGAGAGTGTAGTACAGTAAAAGCGCTGTATAAACCACTTTTAATCCAGCTTTGATACAAAACTTCTTTATTTTTTCCCAAAACCGATCTTCGGAAAAATGAGATGAGAATTCTTCTGACATGTGGGTCCCTCCAACGTACAGGATGGCTTGATTATACCATAAGTAATAAGCCTATATTTTATACAGCTAAGGAAAATTATATTACTTGTAACTAGTAAGTGGCTTATGCAACCAGTATTGAAAAGAGTGCGCGGAGGGAAACGAAAGAGCGCGCTTTTCTTACCTATATTTACGTGGATTAATGGGCATTCTTACCTTATGAAAATGGGTTTGGAAAAAAATAGAGGAAAGTATCGGTGGTCTGTCGAATATTCATTAAATAGGCTTTAAATTGAACGAAGGATAAGAAGCTTGCTCTCAATCCTTGTGTACGGGTTGGTGGACTCTTAAATAAGCAATAAATACATTATTGCAACGCCGTCAACCAGAGGTAGATTGATGGCGTTTTTGTTGGCTAAAGTGAAACTAACATTAAATAGAAGGAGTGTGGTTGTATGAAGTTAGGTTTTATTATTCCCAATTTTCCCAACGAAAGAAGGGTTGCCCTATTACCCGAGGACATAGGGACGTTTAGTAATGATATTGTGGTAGAAAATGGTTTTGGCCAAACTATGGGTATTGGTGATGAAGAATACGAGGCTAAGGGCTGTACCGTTGCCGATCGTCAAACTATCTATGCTACTTGTGAAGCAATATTTTCCCTAAAATTGATCCAACCTTCTGATTACGACTATATCAGAAAAGGACAAATTATTGTGGGGTGGACCCATCCTTATGGTTCAGGTAAACCCTTTATGACGGATCAAGCAATCCCTAAAGAGCTTGTGGTTGTGGACCTAGACAACATTAAGTCGAAAATATTTTATAAGGACCAAGTTGTTCCCATTGATTGGCTCGAACCCAACTTTGTCTGTGGCAATAGTATCATGGCGGGAAAAGCATCCACCCACCATGCGTTAATGTCCTTTGGCCTTATGCCCACAACGTCAACTAAAGTGGCTGTATTGGCCGCGGGTAATGTTTCACAAGGTGCATTTACCGCCATTGCAAAATTAGGTGCGGATGCAAGAATGTTTTACCGTAAAACGCTGCATGAGTTCAAAGAGAATATTGAGTCCTTTGATGTTATTATTAATGGCATTGAGGTTGATAAGACGTGTGATCATATCCTAACATTGGCAGATCAAAAACGCATGAAAAAGAACTGTCTCGTTATTGACGCTGCCGCCGACGCTGGCAATGCCATTGAAGGCACGCATGCCACAAAGGTTTCTAATCCCATCTATGAAAAGGACAATGTCTTCTATTACGTGGTGGACAATTCGCCCACAGTTTACTATAGAAATTCCAGTAAAATTATTAGTAAAGCCTTTAGTAAGCATGTTTATCATCAAGATGTACAGATCTATCTTGATATGATCGCCCAACATAGTAAAAGGGGGGATTGATAGTTGAAGCTAGGTATACTGAAAGAATTTACAGGGCTAGAACAGCCCTATGTCGATGCTTGTAGGGAGTTAGGCATTGAGTATGAGGTGATTGATATTATTGCCTCGGATTGGATGCAACGTATTAAAGACTCCGATTGTGATGGTTACCTTGTTAGATCATCGTATGCAAAAGATACGTGGAAGCGGATGTACGACGAAAAGGTATACTACATTAACGTCGTCATGGGTAAACCTGTGTACCCACCATTTAATGATATTTTTATCCATGAAAGCAAAAACAATATGGCCTATTGGTTAGAAGCCCACGATATTCCACAGGCGGGCTCATGGGTCTTTTATCGCAGTGATGAAGCCGCGGAGTTTATAGAGACGAAAGCAAAATTTCCCCTCATATTTAAGCCTACCGTTGGTAGTTATGCTTTAGGGGTAAAAATTATAAATAACCAAAGAGAAGCAAAAAAACTGATCAAGCAAGTGTTCACCAAGTATGGTTTCTTTAATAGGGGCTTTACAAAATATAAGCGGTCAAAGATTGGCCTTCCTGTGCCGGTCATGGATGATCGTCAGTTTAACCATCTCATGTTCCAAGAGCGAATTGATATTAAATACGAATGGCGCATGGTTAAAGTAGATCAGTCCTATTTTGGTCACCAAAAGCTCAAAAAAGGTGACTTCCATAGTGGTAGTGGTATGGTCGGCTGGGTTGATCCTCCTGAAGTACTCCTTGAGCTAATTCGCTACATTTGTGACATCGGCAACTTTAACGCTCTCAATGTGGATGTTTTTGAGGACCAGCAAGGCAACTATTTTGTTAATGAATTGCAGCCCTTTTGGGGTGCCGTGGATACATCCCAAATGTATGTCGACGGCAAACCGGGACGCTATTTTTTCAGAAATGGTGGCTGGTTTTTTGAAGAAGGAGTGTTTTGTCAAAATGCTTGTTGTAATTTAAAGGTCCAAGCCTTTATTAACCAACTTGAGGAAGCGCATCTTCTCACCATTCCCCTAGAAACGCTTGATGTCGTCTCATAGCACAGAAATAGGAACTTTGAACCACGGGTTTATAAATCCCGTGGTTTTTACATATAGTACCATAATAAAGGGTTTTGTCGTTTTCACTTGAATACGTCTTTTGTAAGACTATACTGAATATGAGCTGAAAGTACGTGTAGTAATTCACTTACCGATGTGGAGGAAGCCCCATTGCCAACTGCAATTATTTTGTTAATGACACTGATAGCGCTAAACGCCTTTTTTGCTGCGTCTGAAATTGCCCTCATTTCTCTAAATGACAATAAAATTCGCGTCATGGCGGAGAAAGGGAATGTCAAAGCGCAACTGTTACTCAACCTATTACATGAACCGAGTCGCTTTCTCGCCACCATTCAGATTGGTATCACGCTTGCAGGTTTCATGGCCAGCGCTTTTGCAGCAGAAAACTTTTCCGCAAGACTTGTCGGTCTCTTCAAACAAACGGGCATAGCACTTCCTGATAGTATTCTTACTACCATTTCTGTTGTCATCATCACCATAATTTTATCCTATTTTACCCTCGTGCTC
This sequence comes from Bacillota bacterium, assembly GCA_024650095.1. Taxonomy (GTDB): domain Bacteria; phylum Bacillota; class Dethiobacteria; order Dethiobacterales; family Dethiobacteraceae; genus JANKMV01. The sequence goes on from JANKMV010000090.1 coordinate 3,342, forward strand.
GGGGAGCTCGTCCCTAAACGGTTAGCGATGAAGAAAGCTGAACCGCTATCCATGCTCGTCGCTCGGCCGCTAACCTTACTTGCCATTGTCACCGCACCCTTCGTTACTCTACTGACCCTCTCTACTAACTTTTTTGTGCGACTCTTTGGCGTCAACCCCCATGAAGAGGACGACAGCGTAACTGAAGAGGAAATTAGGATGATGGTAGACGTGGGCGAGGAAAAGGGTACCATCCATAAGAATGAAAAGGAAATGATTATTAATGTCTTCGAATTTGATAATAAGACTGTGGCAGATATTATGACACATCGCATCGATATTGTCGCAATTTCAGTTGATGCTACGCTACAAGATGTAATTGCGCTCATGAGGGAAGAAAAGTTTAGCCGTATACCTATCTACCAAGAACACATTGATAATATTATTGGTATTCTCATTACAAAAGATCTCATTGAGTATCTAGCGTTAAACGGTGACAACAGAGAGTTTCATTTACCGGCTATTATGCGTGAAGCACCCTATGTGCCCTTATCCAAAAGAACGGATCAACTTTTTAAGGAAATGCGCCTCAGTCAAACGCATATGGTTGTTATTATCGACGAATATGGAGGTACTGCTGGTATTGTTACCATTGAAGACTTAGTGGAAGAAATCGTGGGTAGCATTTTAGATGAACATGACGAAGAAGATAAAGAGATTGAAATGTTAGACGAATCAACCTATCTGATGAATGGATCAGTAAGCCTTACTCTAGTGCAAGATTACCTTGATCTTACACTACCGGTGGACCAATACGATACACTCGGTGGCTTTGTCATCGGCCTTTTAGGTACGTATCCCCAAGCGGGGGAGAGCCCTGCAGTTGAATTTGCCAATTACATTTTTACGGTGGTAGAGGTGGATAAGAAGAGAATAACTAAGCTTAAGGTGCACTCTACTTAGTATGCACGCCGTAGACCAAGGATTTTCAAATACAAGGAGGAAAGAAAATGAAAGCAGTCGTCATTTATTATTCCCTCGAGGGCAATACAGAGCGTGTAGCTAAAATGATTGCTGAGCGAACGGGTGCGGAGATCATAGCACTAAAACCAGAAAAAAACCTGATCCAAAAAGGCTTTACAAGGTACCTGTGGGCGGGCAAAACAGTCTTTTTTAAAGAAAAGCCAAAATTACTAAACAAAAACCTCAATCTTGATGCCTATGACACCATCATTATCGGTACTCCGATCTGGGCTGGCACCTTTGCACCCCCGCTTGCCACGTTCCTTGCTGAAAACGTCATGGTTAATAAAAACATTTATCTTTTTGCCTCTCATGCCGGTGGTACCCCCGCTAAATGCTTTGCCAATTTACAAGCTCGTTTGCAAGGAAACAAAATAAAAGACACTGTGGATTTCACGAGTCCTGCCAAAATGGACCCACAACAGATAGCACAAAAGCTAGATCCTTTCTGCAGAGCCATCACCGTATCATAAAAAACTCGTATTAGGGTGAATGCCCTCTTCATACCACGACATAGTTTTAGAGAGAAAGGGAGTTTTCTATGAAAACAGCAATTATTATTGGAGGAGGCATTGCCGGACTTGCTGCTGGCATTTATGCCCAAAAGGCTGGTATGGAGAGTGTGATCTATGAAAAACACACCATCGCCGGTGGAGAATGTACGGGCTGGGATAGACAAGGATTCCATATAGACGGTAGCATTCATTGGTTAATGGGGACACTTGAGGGTACAGGACTTAATAAAATATGGAAAGATGTGGGCGCGCTCGGGGATGTAGGCGTTTATCAGCCGGATAGTTTTGCTACGATGGACTGTGAAGATACCCATGTTATACTCTATCGAGAAATGGAGCAATTGAAGCGTCATTTACTGGAGCTTGCACCGGAAGATAAAGCGGAAATAGAGGCTTTATGCACTTATATTAAACCTTTTTATGGTTTTGAGCCCCCGTGTGAGAAACCGGTTGATTTAATGGGTTTTGTAGAAAAAATGAAGTTCTATGGCTCTATGCAAAAGGTGGGTGCTGTAATTAAAACGTTGGGCAAAATCAATGTTGCGGAGTACCTACAAAGATTTAGAAACCCAGCACTCAGAGCGGCCCTTGCTTCAATTCTGCCAAGCTACTATAGTGCGTACATTCTGCCCTCTACGTTGGCGACCTTTATCAGTGGCAATGGGGGAAGGCCCATGGGTGGTTCTCGTGCCCTGGCTCAGCGCATGGAGGAAAAATATAAAAGCTTGGGTGGAAAATTAGTGTTGGCTACAGAGGTAATGGAAATAATCGTGGATAAAGCAGAGGCCACAGGTATTGTGTTAGGGGATGGCACCACAAAACATGCTCATTACATTATTCCCGCCTGTGATGTTCACATCACTCTCAAAGAGCTACTTCAAGATAAATTCCGCGACCAAAGCTTTGAAACACGCTATCAGGATAGAACAGCATACCCCCTGCTAGCCTGCGTTTATGTGGCACTCGGCATCGATGCTGATTTATCACAGTATCCAGAAAACTATGTCTTTGAGACAGAGCCCTTTGCTTATCAAGACCAGCCGCAAAATATGCTTTCCATTAAGCATTATTGTTATGAACCATCCTTTGCTCCCCCCGGAAAATCCATCGTCATTGCCTATTTCCATGCAGACTATGATTGGTGGGCACAAAAACGTCAAGATGCAACTGCATACAAGGCGGAAAAAGCTCGTTTGGCCACCGAGATCAGCAAGCGCATGGAACAACGCTTCCCGGAATTAAGCGGCAAAGTAAAGATGCTTGATGTGGCGACACCCCTGACGTATGAACGTTATTGTGGCGCTTATCAAGGTTCATACATGGCATTTGGCATGACACCTAAAAGTAAACAGCTCATGCACGATGGCAGAATTAAAGGCATAGATAACCTCTACATGGCGGGGCAGTGGCTTATGCCTCCAGGAGGTCTACCCACGGCAGTAATCACTGGCAAATGGGCTATCCAGAGAATACTAAAAAGGGTCAATCATTAAGGCGGTAAAATAAAAAGGGAATGACTGTAAACATGGTACCGATACCAGGAATTACATTCATCATTAAATTAAAGGCATGTAAAGCTTCAGGAGATTGAACTGCCTGGGGAACATAGCCAACCCTTGCTAGCATATAGCCCACTCCGGCAGAACCTATGGCGGTGCCAATCTTCATCACCAGTCCCATTACCGAAGCAACCACTCCATCTGCACGAATGCCCGTTTTCCTTTGGCCATAGTCTATCGTCTCAGGCATCATGGAAAATAAGGTCGCCATACGGCAGCCAAAAAGAAGGCCTGCCATGCCGGTAAATAGCAAAAAGAGGAAGACTCTCGTCGGATGAATAAAATATGTAGCAAAGAGAATGATCCCTGCCAGAAAAGTAGCAAGACAGATGGTATTCTTTTTACCCAATAAACGGATTACATGGGGAGCATAAAACGCTCCACACATCATGCTGCTAAACCAGCTCAGCGAGTAAATCTGATAAAAGTTAATGTTGCCAGCGTAATACTGAAAATAGTAAATGGACGTTGACATTCTGCCATACATCACAAAACCACCCAGTAGCTGCCCGAATAAGATCGCCAGTAAAGGTCCATTCAAGAGGATAATGGTTACAACTGATCTGGGCGTTATGAGCTGACCCGGAGGAGCGAGTACCGTTTCACGTGTTGTAAAAAAGGCAACCCAGAGGGATACAATGGCAATTACGGCGAAAAATATGGCGGCAATGCGAAAGCCCACTGCCATATTACCTGCCCCTAAAAGATTAATCAGCGGTAGTCCCGCTACGCCGATGATTAAGCCGGTCAGAATCATAATCATGCTCACACTTGAAGCTAACACGGCTCGTGCCTGTGCGTTTGGCGTCATCACACCCAGTAAAGCAATTTGCGGGATGTGAACCATGGTGTAGGCGAGCACGAGTAAAAAATAGGTCACATATGCATACAGCAAGCGGCTAGCTTCAGAAAGCTCTGGCTGTACCGTTAGCGTTAACACCAGCAGTACACCCAGAGGAAGGGAACCGACAAGCAGCCAGGGCCGATAACGACCCCATGGGCTCTTTGTCCGGTCCGCTAGCACACCAATCAGTGGATCATTGACGGCATCCCAAATACGGGCAACTAGCAGTAGTGTGGTTGCTGCCGCTGCTGTAATCCCGGCTACATCAGTATAGAAGTAAAGGAGAAAGGACGAGAGAAAGCTCCACGACAGTGAAATGCCTAAACTACCAAAAGAGTAGCCTGCAAGAGTCCAGGCGGGCAAACCATTATAGCTACTTTCAGGTCTTCGCCAGCGAGCGCGTATTCTTGTCATTTTACACCTTCCTTGATCTACGTGTTAAGACATACTATGACAAATTAAAT
>JANKMV010000091.1 GCA_024650095.1 Bacillota bacterium
GCATGATTTGGTACCAGTATAAAAATAAACCGGAGTTACACTCCGGTTTTTGTGATTCATCGTTTAGACAGCTTCACCGTTGGTGTACACGCTGACCTGTTTCTTGTCGCGGCCTTTGCGTTCAAAAGAGACGATTCCATCCACTAAAGCAAACAGAGTGTCATCCTTACCTCTGCCCACATTATTACCTGGATGAATTTTTGTCCCACGCTGGCGCACAAGAATACTTCCTGCTGATACATTTTGTCCAGCGGCTCGTTTAACACCTAGGTATTGGGGGTTACTATCACGACCGTTACGGGAACTCCCTACACCTTTTTTATGTGCAAATAATTGCAAATTCATCAACATCATCAGGGTTCACCTCCTATTCTTCATTCACTTGTAAAAACCCCGGGTAACTTTTATCAATTTCATCCAACCCCACTATCATACTATCTGCTAGGAGTGTTACTTGCTCCTGTACTGCGGGGACCAAGTTAGTCGGTACGGTAAGGTTAAAATAACCATCCCGTATATCCGCTGTCACGTCTAGTTGTAACAACCGTTGCAAGCTGAAAAGAAATGTCTGCACTAACACGGAAACCGCTGCGCAGATAATATCTTCTCCTTTAGGCGCGTTACCGGCATGGCCTCGTACTACCACATTGATCACGTGGCCAGCAGTCCGTTTGACGCAGACGCGGATCATGGATTTATACCTCGATCTTTTCGATCAATACCCGGGTATAGGGCTGGCGGTGACCCTGCTTGCGCCGATAATTTTTCTTCGCTTTAAATTTAAAAACAATGATTTTCTTGCCTTTACCATGGTCTAGTACTTTGCCCTGTACAGTAGCACCGTCCAGGTATGGTTGGCCAACTTCCAGTTTGTCTTCTTTCTTAACGGCTATTACATTTTCAAAGTCGATGGTTTGACCGACTTCACCGTCCATAAGCTCCACGTCAAGGATCGACCCTTCCTCGACACGATACTGCTTACCACCGGTTTTAATAATTGCGTACATGAAAATACTCACCCTCTTATCCAGACTCGCCGACAAAGGTACCTTGCGGTTTAAAACCACTGTCGTGCGGTTACGATGGTCACTTAGCTATTCTAGCATATTGCTTTAATGTTTGTCAATTCATGACCACTTTTGCTCGCGCAAAGGTTTTTGATACTTCTAAAATTTCCACCACAATGGTTTCGCCCACATAGGCACCCCCTGCTTGGACATCGATCACGAAACCGCTGATGCGCGCAATACCGTCATAGGGATTGTTTGCGTGTGGCTCCTCGATTTTCACATGATGTGTTTCTCCCACAGCAACAGGAAAAGCCAACGCCTTTACCTCCGCCAGTGTTCCCACAGCTACTATTTCATATTTTTCCACATGTATCATTTCGCTACCACGAATAAAGATGGTTTTACCCGTCTCCTCTTCCAATTTGCGTAAATGGGTGCCACTTGGGCCAATCATTAAGCCCGCGACACTATGGTGCAACTCCACCAGTACAGCTTCTGCATCGAGCCCTTCTAAAAACGTCAACAGTTGCCGCTCCGTACGCGCACTGACAACGCTGGCAGCTAATATTTTACCACGTCCACTACAGTAGGGGCAACTCTGCTGCAGTACAGCATCCAAGCCCTGTCGTGCCTTTTTCCGTGTCATTTCCACAAGACCTAAGCCAGTCATACCGAGAACATGGGATTTCGTGCGATCTTGTTTTACTTTTTCAGCTAAGATATCTAAAACCTGTTGGCCATGTTCTTCGTTTTCCATGTCAATGAAATCAACGATAATGATGCCACCAATATCGCGTAAACGGACTTGGCGAATAATTTCCACAGCCGCTTCAAGATTCGTTTTTAAGACAGTATCGGCTAGATTTGTTTTACCAATGTATTTGCCTGTATTTACATCAATGACTGTAAGCGCTTCTGTATAGTCAAACACTAAATAGCCACCACAATCTAACCAAACTGTGCGTGAAAGAGCACGCTCAATTTCTGTTTCAATGCCATACACATCGAAAATCGGACTCTTACCCTGATAAAGCTCAACGCGTGTTTTTAGCGAGGGATCAATAACCTCTAATGTCTCAAGAATTTTATCGTACTCATAGCGGCTATCGACAAGCAATTGCTCAATTTGCTCTGTAAAGAGATCACGAAGGATGCGGTAAATTAAATCTAGATCCTGGTAAATCAGGTAGGGCGCTGATTTTTTCTCATAGCGACTTTGTAACCGTTCCCACAGCGGGACAAGAAAATCTAAATCCTGTTGAAACGACTCCAGTACTTCTCCCTCGGCCACAGTTCGGACAATTAAACCCATGCCCTCGGGACGCAGTGCTGCCCCCAGCTGGCGGAGACGATCGCGTTCCTCTGCGTCTTCGATCCGCCGCGAAACGCCAGTGTAATCGGCTGATGGCATTAAAACTAAATGCCGACCCGGAATGGTGATTTGTCTTGTGAGACGGGCACCCTTACTCCCAAATGGTTCTTTAATTACTTGCACCATCACTTCTTCACCGGGATGTAATAGTTGTCCTATGGTTTTCTTTTGACTTGCTTCCTCTTCTTCACTGGTCTGAATCACTGCGTCATCTACATAAAGAAAAGCATTACGCTCCAGACCAATATCTACAAAAGCCGCTTGCATCCCCGGCAGGACGTTGGCCACAACCCCTTTATAGATATTACCCACCACACGTTGATAAACCGGACGTTCTAGATAAATCTCCACTAGTTTATCATTCTCTAGCATGGCCACACGTGTTTGTTTATTATCACAGTTGATAATGATTTTCTTTTGCATTAATGGACACCTCTTTTTCTTTCAACAACACAGCCATGGGTGACTGCAGCACTGCATTTACCTCTAGTAACGTTTCTGTGCGCCGCAGATTACTGTCAGGATGGACTTGTAGCAGTTCTAATAGTTCTCGGGGCTTCGTGCCCCCCTCGCCACCTGAGGCTAAAAGCATCAATAAACGTGCTGTCTCTTCTTCAACTTGTAATTTGTAAATAAAGGGTCTAATGTTTACCGTCTTTATACCCTTTTTACCTTTTCGCTCGACCAAAAGCTCCGTAGTCGCTAGCAACTGCTCTATAGTTGCTTGTACAGTAACGATGGGTTCATCTAATGGCATGACCCAAGTAACAGCTCGTACCAGCGCCATCAGGGCCGGTACGGACTCGGGAACGATGCGCCAACCACTAATAAGCAGGCCGATTGGCAGGACATTCTGCAGAGTTATCAGATCTTGCTCGCTTATGTCTTTAGCAAATTGAATATCTAAATATTCGGCATCACTGATCACTCCCACCGGAAGCGCAGATGCAAAGGACATTTTTGGATGGGGGTTAAAACCCAAACTATATACCACGGGTAAGCCTGCGCGGCGAATAGCCCGTTGCCACAATCTCATTAAATCTAAATGAGATAGATATCGTAAAGGTTGTTGCTTTGCAAACTCAATCCATATCCGCACTTGTACATACTCCTTTTTGTGCCTCATCCTTTAGTAAGAGTGCCATCCCGCAGCCAAGACAACTATCACGGCAATCTTCTGTGACGTCACCTCTCAAGGCACACTTATATTCTCGCAGGAGGTAGCGTTTACTCACACCGGCATCCAAATGATCCCAGGGTAAGAACTCTTCTTCATCATACTGTCTTTGCGCACAAGTTTCAATATCCAAGCCATGTTCGTCAAAAGCTTGCTGCCATAAAGAGTAGGAGAAATACTCATCCCACCCGTCAAGCTTACAGCCTAGCTCTGCGGCACGTACAATGACGGGCGCTAGCTCACGGCCGCCACGGGCGATGGCCGCTTCTAAAAGACTTGTTTGTGCTCCGTGCCACTGGAACTGCACCCCGCTGTTACGGAAAGCTTGTCTAAGTAGGCTCTGACGCCGCACAATTTCTTCTTCCGAAATTTGACCCACCCATTGAAACGGCGTATGTGCTTTAGGGACAAAGACGGATGCTGATGCTGTAATGCGGGGTTTACCTCGACCCCCAGCTTGTTTATAGGCACTCACAACTTTACGCGCCAAACTTGCAATGCCGAGAATATCTTCGTCTGTTTCTGTTGGCAACCCTAGCATAAAATATAGCTTAACGCTCGTCCAGCCAGCGGCAAAGGCATCGCGTACAGCATGTAATAAATCCTCTTCCGTAATGTTTTTATTAATTACATCCCGTAAGCGCTGTGTGCCCGCTTCTGGTGCAAAGGTTAAGCCACTTTTGCGCACTCGCTGAACTTGCTCTGCCAAACCACTGGAAAAAGAGTCTAGCCGCAGTGAGGGTAAGGAGAGAGAAACACCTTCCTCTGCTAAGTCTGTACCTAATTCACGTACGAGTTGCTCAATGTCACTATAGTCACCCGTGCTGAGGGAACTTAACGCCATTTCCTCATAGCCCGTTGCCCGTACCATTTTACGGGCTAACTCCGTAAGCGTTGACAATTTACGTTCACGCAACGGGCGATATATTATTCCCGCCTGACAGAAACGGCAACCACGCGTGCACCCGCGGAATAACTCCAAGACCAAACGGTCATGAACAATACCGCCATACGGTACCACAAACTCAGTGGGATAGTAAGCTTGATCTAAATTGGTTACCACTGCCCGCTTCACCGTAGGTGGAACGTCTGCTGTGATGGGAACTAATCCTAGATACTCATTATTATCCCCCATCTTCTCTTTATATAATGAGGGCACATAAACACCATCCACATTGGCCAATAATGTTAGCTTTTGCACCCGGGGAAGATCTGCGTTTTGTTCGAGGAGCATAAGTGCCTCAGGCAAAGCTTCTTCCGCATCTCCTATGAGAAAGAAGTCAAAGAAATCCACAAGGGGTTCCGGGTTAAATGCTCCCGGCCCACCACCAGCGATTAATGGATCAGTTTCCCCTCGCTTAGCAACGTTGATGGGTATCCCCGCTAAAGTTAGCATATGAACAATGGTGGCGTAGGATAGTTCGTATTGTAGAGTAAAGCCCACCACATCAAAAGATGCGAGAGGTGTGACTGTTTCTAATGAACAGAGCGGAAACGCTTCTTCTAGTAAAATTTCTTCAAGATCGTCGCCTGGCATGAAAACACGTTCGGCCAACCACTGCTGGTTTTCATTAATCATATGATAAAGAATTTTTAATCCCAAGTGTGACATGCCGATTTCGTATAAATCAGGGAAAGCCAATGCAACTTTCATGGTTGCGCGTGTGTGATCTTTTGCCACCGCATTTAATTCATTGCCAAGATAACGCGTTGCTTTTTGTACGCGTGGCAAGATGTCTTCCCAAAAATGTTGCTGATAGTTTTTCATAGTCCCTCCACCATGTTTGCTTTTACGTTTATTTTTTCCCCTTTACAAATTTTACATGAATATAGCGTTTCCCTTCCTATATTCACCAGTAAAACAAAAAAATACAGAATGCTATCCTTTTACGTTTACTTGGCCACCAAGTTGTGGCGGTTTGCATAGATGGCGGCTTGGGTACGGTCGTGTAGCTCCAATTTCGTGAGGATGCTACTGACATGGGTTTTCACAGTCTTAATACCAATAATAAGCGAATCAGCAATCTCTTGATTCGTCTTTCCATCACCGAGCAAGCGTAATACGTCTAGCTCTCTAGCTGTTAACTCATGATGCCGGTTAGTGGGTCGTCCACGTAAGTTTTTTGCCAATTTGACTGCAACCTTCGGTTCGATGACGGATTCACCGGCTACGGCTTTGCGAATGACGCCACCAATCTCTTCTCCGCGAGCTGTTTTCAGCAGATAACTGAAAGCGCCGGCCTCTAAGGCGGGATAGACTTGTTCGTCATCATAATAGCTGGTGAGAATAATGATTTTACACGCAGGCATTGTTGCAAGGATGCCTTGCGTAGCGGCAATGCCACTACCCCCCTCCATCAACAGGTCCATTAAAACAATATCGGGTTGTTTTGCCACTGCCAGTTGTACTGCCTCTTGACCGTTGGTAGCTTCGCCAACGACAGTAAAATCAGACTGAGTCTGTAGAAATGTTTTTAGACCACGCCGCACCAGCTCGTGGTCATCGACGATTAGGATCTTTATCGTATCATTCATTACTTGCCACCTCTTCTTGTAAAGGTACACGGACATCGACCCTTGTCCCAACTGCTTCTCGTGAAGTAATGTTAAGACGCCCGCCGATTTCATCACAGCGTTCCTGCATCGTTTGCAAGCCATAGGCCGCTCTTTTCTGCTGACGTAGGTCAAACCCCCGTCCGTTATCGCTAATTTGCAGAAACAGCTCCCCTTCTCTGCTGTACAGCTGCAGCTGAACATGCGTAGCTGCCGCATGGCGTAAAATGTTTGCTAGCGCTTCTTGTAGAATGCGAAAAAGATGATTCTCCACCCCACTTGTGACTACAGGCAATGACTGCAAATGTAGTTCAAAGGTTAATCCAGTTCGTTGTGCCAATTCCTCAACCAAACTCTCAATACCTTTAGTCAGTGATTCTTCGTCGAGTTGTACAGGGCGTAAATGTAGAAGCAATGAACGCATCTCCTGCTGTACACCAGCGGCAAGTTCGGCAATATCATAAATTTGTGCCTCTGTTGGCACTTGACCTTGCTGCAAGGTTTCACTGGCAGCGTCTGCCAGCATGGTCAGAGCAAACAACCGTTGGCTTACGGCATCATGTAAGTCCCTCGCCAAACGCTGTCGTTCTTCGATAATGGCCGCCGAGTGAGCCTTGCCAGCTAGGTCCTTATTCGAGGTTGCTAAACGTTGCAGTGAGGCTACTTGGCTTTCCATGGTTTGTGCCAATCCATTTATTTCATAAACAACGCGGCCGAGTTCGTCGGAGTCATCAATGTCCAGTCGCTGAGCAAGGTTACCGTGTGCGAGCACAGCGGCAAACGCCGTCAGTGCATCTAAACGCCGCTTGAAACGTTTACTTTGCCGAAAAGCCACAACGGTGTTGACAACAACAGCGACAATTAAAACAACAATACCAATTGCTAGCGGCTGATTGACGGGCTGCAACCGGTTCATTTCCGGCCACAGTAACTGCAATAAAGCTACAACAATGAGTGCGGTCAGGGCTGCGGCCAACGCATAGGCCCTGACCGTATGCCAACGGATTCCAGAGAGTTTAACGGCCATAGATGTTTCTCCTAAACATAATCAATTCGTAAGTCTAAGATACGGTAGTCAATATCAAAAGTTAGCTTACGTACGGCTTCATCATAGCCCGGTGTCTTGTATGTGAGGGCGAGCGAGATACCATCTTTGTTTTGCCCAGCTATATAGATATCCCCGACGAGTGCTCGCGCTTTTGCAGCAAACTCCACATCCCGTGGCACTAAAATCTTTATATCACCGATCCAACCGCTTAATTTCACTGGGATCTCTTCTTCAGGAATAAATGCTTTCGTATAATCAAAGTCATATTCACCAATTGCGTTTCGCAATTCTGTTGGTTCTGCCGACCAATTAGCATGCCTACGCTTAATCTTACCCACCTGCACATGAAAGGGCCCCGTCCTAAATTCTTGCTCTTCCTGACCGTGCTCATCCCAGTGATGATGCCACTGGTTATCATGCCGTCGCGATTTATTGGGAAACAATGTTGTTAGGCCCACGTAAACAACAAGCAACGGCCACAGGCGCCAGATCATCCATAACTCAAAAGTAATAACCTCGAAAT
>JANKMV010000092.1 GCA_024650095.1 Bacillota bacterium
ACCAACACTATTAATATGTAAAATAAAATCCGTAAGCCCCAAGGCTCTAAAAAAGAATAACGATAAGGTAATCACTTCAGCATCTACAGACGGTTCCGTGGTGCCAAATACTTCCACACCAAACTGATGAAACTGTCGGTAACGACCTGCCTGTGGCCGATCATAGCGAAACATGGGTCCCACATAATATACCTTCACAGGCTGCGCTTCTCCCTGTAGTTTATGCTCCAAATACGCGCGCGCCACACTCGCCGTGCCCTCTGGCCTCAATGTTAGTGAACGCTTACCCCGATCGGTAAAAGTGTACATCTCCTTAGAGACAATATCCGTTACTTCACCCACACCACGCAAAAACAGCTCTGTATGTTCAAATACAGGTGTCCTCACTTCACTATACCCAAACAAACGACCAACGTCTCGTACCTTTTCCTCAAAAAACTGCCACTGTGCTATCTCAGCGGGCAAGATATCACGCGTACCTCGCGGTGCCTTCGTTAACATATACACACTCCTCTACTAAAAATGCGCGCTTTTGCCTGCAAAGCGCACTCCTATAAGCTCTCGTACCTACGTTGAGAGTCGTATTTTTCCAATTTAATTCTAGCCAATCTAAAGGGGCTTGTCAACCACGCACCATTTCGACGCATGCCCTATCTATTTGAAAAGAACTATTCTTTACAGAAGTATTGCAACTATTATAAATTGAGTTTGTATGGTGAGACTGGCTTCATTAGCAGTTTACTCATTGCACGCGTTATAAGATCCTGACAGTACAAGAAAAAGCTACAGAAGCCTACTTACTTCCGTAGCTTTTTCTTTGCTCGGCTTTAGTTAAAAACGTCTCCCTGTCCACAATATATCTTTCATGCGTTCCGTATCCAATCGACCCTGAATCATCTTCTGCTGCCACTTTAAAAACCAATCGCCGTCCATCAATTTCCACGAGCTTTGCCGTTGCAGTAACGGTAAGTCCTAACGGTGTCGCCGCCACATGCGTCACATCGATTTTTGTGCCCACAGTTGTTTGCCCCACCGTTAGCTGACCAACTACTGCAGCAACGGCAGCACTCTCCATTAAGGCGACTAAAATAGGCGTGGCAAAAACAGAAACACTACCACTGCCAATCGTTAGCGCCACATTATCGTCGTTAACTACCGTCTTACCTTCACCCACTAAGCCAATTCGCAACATATCCCTCCCCCTTTTTACTAGCATACCATAACGGTTTAATCGTGTAACTAGTGGAGTGTGATTAGATTTTACATGCAACCATCTTACAGCTATCCTTTAACCAGATCTTTAGAATCACCCATAATCTGTTGCAAAAGGGAAAGGGAACATTTAACAAAGCGCTCCTTTTCATGTGGATCGGCCTCTCTAAATTCTTGCTCCAATTTTTCTACCATTTCCGCTGCGACATTAAATAACATGTAGTACCTCCCTAACGCTAATCTTTAGGCTTAAGATACCCCATGTTAAAATAAATATTATTTTCCGTAGCTTGATTTAAGTCTTTCCCCTCTGTAGGGCCTAGGATAAAGGTTAATTTCAAACTAGTTTTATTATGAGGATAAAATTATATATACTAGCTCATCAGGATTCACAAGTATATTAAGGAAAATTCCTATTTTCGTAATTCTATTAAATATCATTAAAATAGTAGGAAAAGAGCTTGGTTTAGAGAATAGTTAAGAAGTGTAACTATTCACATAGGGAGTGATAGTCATGAGTGAAATATTAATTCGTACGCACCATTTAACGAAGCGCTATGGATCTGCCACTGTGGTGGACAATCTCAATCTTGAAGTTAAGAGTGGTGAAATTTTTGGCTTTTTAGGGCCCAATGGAGCGGGCAAGACAACGACGATCCGTATGTTGACCGGCTTACTAGATGCCAGTGAAGGTGAAGCTTTTATCTGTGGTTATGATATTGTGAAAGAGGCTGCGCAGGCGAAAGCAATGCTGGCGTATGTACCCGATCAACCCAAGCTATACGGAAAGCTAACGGCAAGGGAATTCTTACAATTAGTGGCAGCCTTGTATCGCATGCCCAAAAAGGCTTCCCTAGAACGCGCAGACCAGTTAATGGGGATGTTTGGCTTGGGCGACCGTGCCGATGAACTATTAGAAGGATATTCCCACGGCATGCGACAAAAAGTGGTGCTAGCCGCAGCCTTAATCCATCAACCGAGGGTAATGTTATTAGATGAACCAACGGTGGGTCTAGATCCAGCGAGCGCGCGCTTATTAAAGGATGTGCTCTTAGAGTTGGCGCGGCAGGGCGCCGCGGTGTTTGTGTCCACACATATTCTTGAAATTGCCGAGCGCATGTGCCATCGGGTAGGCATCCTAAAAGAAGGAAAGCTTATTGCACAAGGGAGTCCAGAGGAGTTACGCAAAATGGTGGGCCACGATGAAGAAAGCTTGGAAGACATCTTCCTCGAGTTGACAGGTGGGCATGAAACAGCTGAATTAATTCGTGGTTTGGAGGAGGGAAATGACCTATGAAAATAGTGATTCCTGCCCCCTTATCACAACCACCTGCACCTCAATCATTTTGGCAAGATTTTAGCCTACTCTTACGCAATCAACTACGTGTAACCTGGAATAAAATTCGTCATTGGCCCTTTGGCGCGTGGCTGGGCATTATTGCTGTTACCATTGGTTTCTCATCTGTGCTCGTCTACTTAGGCTACGTGGCCTATGGCGCCCTACAAGTTATGCCCCCGGAAGTTGGCAGTGGCTTTTTATCACTTGTCTTTATGATGGGCTTAGCTGGCCAGATTTTCTTCGGCATTACTGCTGCCTTTGTAACGTTGTATATGTCTGAGGACTTAGAACTATTGTTTATGTCACCCGTACCCTTACGGGTGGTTTTTGCCGTTAAATCTTTAATAGTGGCTGGCAGCAACCTTCTAACAGCGATTCTTTTTTGTTTTTTACCCGGTATTTTCTATGGCCTTTTATTTCAAGCTGGCGCTATTTACTATGTATTTGTCTTCATTGTCGGGTGCGGGTTATGGATAATGGGGACGGCATTGGCCGAAATATTAAACCTAGTGGTCATGCGTATTGTACCCCCCCATCGTAGTCGAGAAGCTGTGGGCTTTATTGGGGGCTTAGCCGGAATTTTAATTGCCCTTACCTTTCAACTTCCGAGCATGATTATGCATGGAGGGCAACAGTTCAGCATTAGCGATTGGTTAGCAGGACAAGAGCAAATGCTACAAATTATGAACTACTTCCCCTGGGGTTGGGGTTCTCAAGCCCTTGCTGAAGGAATTTCCGCTAATCTGATAACTGGATTGGGCTGGAGTTTATTGCTACTACTTGGGGGTGTTGGTTTATTTCTCTGCGCCTTTATCCTTTTGGAAAGGGGCTTTCGCCGTGGTTGGATTTCTCTCAGTCAAGGTGAAGGTGGAAGACGTCGGCACAAGCGTAGCACAGATAAACAAACGAATGAATACCAAAGCGTTACTTCCATGGAGTTTGTAGCTACAGAGCAGATCACCGGTACCATGTCTGCAAGAGCCGGTATGTGGGCGGTCGCTAAGAAGGATTTGTTATACATGCGGCGTGATACAAGAGAATGGTTTGGCTACATGGTGCCTCTAATCATTATGATTTTCTTTGTAGCACAGTTCCTCTTCTTCCAAGCTGAAGCAATGCAAGCGTCCATGGTAATGGTGCTTGTTATGTATAGCCTCATGTTCAGTGGCAATATGGCACTGCAAGCCTTTGGCCGGGAAGGTGAATCAGATTGGTTTTTAAACAGTGTCCCTTTAGCGGGCTGGCCCGTAGTGTGGGGTAAACTATTAGGCGCTGTGATTCCTACGCTCTTTCTCATGGAAGCACTCCTTGCAGGTACAGCGCTTGCTTTGGGAGTTTCGGCATCCTTAACGTTGATGCTGGCCATTGGGGCCGTCCTTTTAACACTTGGGGCTAGTGCCATTGGGCTCTTTTATTCCATCAACAATAGTCGCTATAATCCGGACAGTCCGCAACAACGAATTTCCCCCGGAGCGTCCATGCTGATGTATATTCTTAATCTATTGTTTATGCTCGTCTTGGCCTTAGGCATGGTTTATCTTATCCCACCCGTCGAATTGGTAGCAGTCCTACAACAGTTACCCCCTGTACCCACAGAAGCTGGTTTTTTAAATGTATTAGCACGCTTTTTCTTTTCTATTAGCAGACCGCTATTATGGAAAACACTACCACGTGTACTCATGGGCCTAACCGTTGCTTTGGGATCGTGGGCCCTTGTATTCTTTGGCTTTATGGCCGCAACCGTGCGACAGAGCCGTAAGGGCTTCCGCGTCGAACTTGTTACAGGCACAAAGAAAAAACCTAAAAAAACGCGAAGAAAAAAGTAAAATTATCTATGTGTGAATTGTTGAGCAGGCTAACGCTGAAGCGTTAGCCTGCTTTTTTATCTGAAAAAACAATTTGACGCGACAAAAAAATGATGATATAAATAGGTTAGTAACTAATTTATTAACTAACCTATCTACAATCTAGTTCTAGCGAGGTGAATACAATGAGCGACTCACACGAAGAAGTAACGCGTACTATCATGGATGCTTTTTTTCAGTTTCGCCGGTTACACCGACATCACAAAAGTCCGATTATGGGAATGAAGCATAACGAAGTGATGGTCTTATTTCGGGTTAAGGAACATGGCGGAACAAATGGTGCTAGAGTTTCTGATATTAGTCATCGTATGCGAGTTACGTCCCCTACGGTAACACAGCTTTTAAGCAAACTTGAAGAAGATAACTTGATTGAACGAACGCTTGATCCTGATGACAGACGATCTATGCGCATCACGTTAACAGCGAAGGGCGAGACGATTATCCAAAAAGCGGAACACGCATTTTTTGCTAGATATAGTAGCCTCGTTGATGCGTTAGGCACAGAAAAGAGCGTTTTGCTTACAGATCTTCTCTTTGAAAGTATCAAGCATTTTCGAGAGAACTAATTAACGTAATCTAAAGGGAGTGATTATGAAGGTGTTACGGTTATTTCAGCATCTGAAACCTTTTAAGACATTAATCATCATAACACTTGTCCTACTCGTTCTACGGTCATTGTCCGATTTATACCTACCAACGATTACTGCCGATATTGTTAACATCGGTATTGTTGACGGCAATACCCAGTACATACTCCAAATGGGCGGCTTAATGACAGCTATTGCCGCATTCGGCGCTATCTCTTCCATCTTGGCAAGTTATCTTATCTCAAAAACAGCAAACGGTTTTAGTAAAGTGTTACGTGATGAAGTTTTTACAAAAGTTGAGAGCTTTTCTCTCCATGAATTCGATCAATTTGGAACAGCTTCTTTAATTACCCGTACTACAAATGATATCACGCAAATGCGTATGATTATGGATTTTGGTCTGCGTATGATGGTGATGGCACCCATCATGAGCGTGGGTAGTGTGGTAATGGCATTTACGAAGAACCCAACACTCGCTACCATTTTTATTGTTATAGTTCCCATTTTAGCTGTAGTGATATTTTTTATTATGCGCAGTGGTCTACCCCTTTTTCACGCGATGCAAGTGAGATTGGATAACTTAAACCTGGTATTACGCGAAGGCCTAATCGGTATTCGAGTCATCCGCGCATTTAATCGCGATCATTATGAAAGAGATCGTTTCCAAGCAGTAAACCAGGATTACGCCACCACTGCCGTTCGTGTAAACCGCATCATGGGCGCTTTAATGCCATTAGTGACATTACTAATGAATGTTGCGATCATCAGCATTGTATGGTTTGGCGGAATTCGTATTGATTTGGGATATATGCAGGTAGGTGATCTCATAGCGTTTATCCAATACGCCATGCTTGTCATGTCTGCCTTAATTGCACTGACGCGAGTCTTTATTATTCTCCCACGCGCATCAGCTTCCGCATCTAGAATTAATGAAGTTCTTAATACGGATGCAAAAATAATCGATGCCCCTGAATTAGGACAAATAGAAGAAAAGTATGGCTATGTAGAATTTAAAGATGTTTCATTCAGTTATCCTGGAGCAGAACGTCCCGCACTAAACAACATTTCCTTTGCTGCTGGCCCCGGCGAAGTAACAGCAATTATTGGTGGCACCGGCTCAGGGAAATCTACGTTAGCGAGCTTACTTCTTCGCTTTTACGATGTAGATAGCGGTAGTATCCTCGTTGATGGTCTAGATATTCGTAAGTTAGGGCAAGAAGCATTGCGAAAAAAAATCGGCTATGTACCGCAACAGGCCGCTCTATTCTCGGGTACGATTCTAGCTAATATTCAATATGGCAAAGACAATGCAAGTGCGGAAGAAATTGAGCATGCGACAAAAACAGCTCAGGCAAGCGAATTTATTTCACGCATGAAAGATGGCTTCGAAGCGATAATCTCCCAGGCAGGCAAAAATGTATCCGGCGGTCAGAAACAACGTCTTGCCATCGCCAGAGCTCTCATCCGAAAACCAGAAATCTATGTTTTCGATGATTGTTTTTCCGCTCTTGATTACACAACGGATGCAAAATTGCGAGCAGCTCTTTACCAAGATACCGCTCAAGCGACTGTATTAATCGTGTCACAGCGAGTTAGCACGGTGCAGAATGCAGACCGTATTATTGTCTTGGAAGCAGGCAAAATCATCGGTATGGGTACCCATGCCGAACTATCGGCAGATAATAAAGTCTACCAAGAAATTATTGCCTCTCAGTTAACAGAGGAGGAGATTGCATGAGCGACAAGAGTAGACAAGAGAGCCCGCCGCCAGGCTTAAATGCCGGAGGAGGGGCACGGCTTGGCATGGCTGCGCCCGCAGAGAAGGCAAAAGATTTTCACGGAACGTTACGAAGGCTCCTCTTCTATATTCGCCCCTATAGAGTGCAACTTCTATTTGTAGCATTCGCCGCTGTACTTGGTACAATTTTCAGTATTTTTAGCCCAAAAATTTTAGGGCAGGCGACGACCATTATCTTTCAAGGGGTAATCGCTAGAGTAAACGGCGATTCGAGTGCCATCATAGATTTTGGTAGCATAGGACAGATCGTACAACTTTTACTCGGTCTCTACCTTGCAAGTGCTGCTTTCATTTACCTAGAGCAATTTATCATGGCTGGCGTGGCGCAGAAAGTTGTCTATGATATG
Source organism: Bacillota bacterium (assembly GCA_024650095.1). GTDB lineage: Bacteria > Bacillota > Dethiobacteria > Dethiobacterales > Dethiobacteraceae > JANKMV01. Next base: position 7,149 of record JANKMV010000092.1, read on the forward strand.
CGCACAGATGTAAGCCGAAAGCTTAGGCGCCTGCCGTTAAAATATTTCGATACACATACACATGGTGAAATTCTAAGCCGCGTGACAAATGATATGGATACCGTTGGCAGTACACTGCAACAAAGTATGACACAATTTATTACCTCTATTGTCACTCTTTCCGGTATTTTAATCATGATGCTATCCATTAGTACTTGGATGACACTCATTTCCCTTATAACACTGCCACTAACATTCCTTATTACTAAAAAAATTGCAAAAATATCACAAAAAAACTTTGCTGCTCAGCAGCGCGAGTTAGGAAAGCTTAACGGTCATGTAGAAGAAATGTACGGTAGCCATGTGATCGTGAAAGCTTTTGGTAATGAAAAGAAATCCATACAAGAGTTTAAAGATATCAATGGGCGCTTATATGAAGCAGGTCAACAGGCGCAATTTGTTTCCGGTTTAATCATGCCACTAATCGGTTTTCTTAACAATATAGGCTATGTACTCATT
>JANKMV010000093.1 GCA_024650095.1 Bacillota bacterium
TACTAACAATTGATAGAACGAAAGCACCCAAAATACCGGCCCAGATAGACTCTACCCTAAAACCCGTAACAGCGTTGGCAACGAGCCATAATAAAAAGCCATTGATCACAAACGTAAATAAGCCCACGGTCATAATTGTAATGGGTAACGTTAACAGACTAATAATGGGACGAATAAACGTATTCACCAGGCCCCAAACCAAGGCAGCCACCAAAGCAACACCCACACCCTTGATGCTCATACCTGAAATTAACAGGGACGTCAAATAAAGCGCTAGTGCATTTAATAACCACCGCCACACAATACCTCGCATCGATATCACCTCATCCTTCTTTTACTTCATCATTCTCCTAGATGATACTATTTTTGTACTGAAACAATGCCAGCTCAGGCAAATAAAGATTAGTTTTCTGCTTCCTGCAGATAGGCAAAGAGACTCGCGGCCACATTCACATTCATGCCTTCAACTGCAGCCAACTCTTCCACCGTGGCTTTACGCATGGCAGCTATGCTACCAAATGCCTTTAGTAACATTTTGCGACGCTTATCGCCAATACCTGGCACATCTAACAGCAGTGAGCCACGGGCGGGGCGATTACGTTGCTTCCGTTGTTGGGTTATCGCATAGCGATGCGCTTCATCACGAACACGTTGCAGAAGTTGTAATGCCGGAGACGTACGCGCTAAGCGCACCGGCTCTCGCTGGTCAGCGACAAAAACTAGCTCCTCTTCCTTAGCAAGAGAGATGGCTGGAATTAAAGTGTATCCATGTTCTGCCAACGATTCTAGCGCCATCTTTAGTTGTCCCCGGCCACCATCAATCAGAATCAGGTCCGGCACCAATAAAAATGGATCCTTACTCTCCGTACCTATGGTTCCTTCCGCTCGCGCCGTGGCTAAGCGAGCAAACCGCCGCGTCAGTACCTCTTTCATGGACGCATAATCATCTGGTTTATCCACACTGCGAATACGAAAACGACGATAATCGGCCGGCAGGGCCACCCCATTCTCAAACACCACCATAGACGCCACCGTCCCTTCACCTTGCAGATGAGAGATATCGTAGCCTTCAATGCGTAACGGTGGTGATTCTAGTTGTAGGGCTGTGGCTAATGTTTGCAATGCTAGTAAGGGGTCACGCGCTTTGCTATGAAGGATTTCCTGTTCTAAAAACATCTGCGCATTATCCAAGGCTAAGCGCATCAGATCCTTTTTCGAGCCTCGCACGGGTACATGGAGACGCACGCGCGTACCACGACGTTGACGTAGCCATTCTTCAAGCAATTCTTTTTCCGGCACCTCGACCGAGAGCAGGATTTCCGCTGGGACATCACCCGCATGTGTATAATAACGGTCCAAAAAAGCTTTAAGCAGCTCCGGTGGTTCTTCCCCCGTGGGGTTTGTAAGGAGGAAGTGTTCACGGCCCGTCAGTTTGCCATTGCGTACGGCAAATAACTGGGCACAGCCTGCATCCTCACCCGCAGCGAGCGCAATGATGTCTCGATCGCCACCTTCGGTCACAGCAATCTTTTGTTTTTCCGAAATCGCTTTAACCGCACGATATTGGTCCCGTAAACGTGCTGCCTTTTCATACTCCAAATTCTCTGACGCCTCAGCCATACGCTTTGCCATTTCTTGCAGCAGCTTATCTTGCTTGCCTTCAAGGAAAAGGAGTACTTCATCCACTAAATGCCTATAGTCTTCCTTGGCTACATTGCCCGCGCAGGGAGCCAAGCAGCGGTCTATATGGCGATTAAGGCAGGGTCGTTTAGCTTTTTGGGCGTCTACCGGGCCACGGCAATGCCGAAGGGGAAATAAGCGGCGAATTAAGCGAATGGTCTCCTTCACGGCACCCGCATTGGTATAGGGACCAAAATAACGTGCGCCATCTTTTTCTACCCTGCGCGCCACATGAATGCGAGGAAATTCTTCCTGCACCGTCACACGTACATAGGGGTAGTGCTTATCATCCTTCAGATCTATATTATAGCGCGGTCGATATTCTTTAATTAAGTTACTTTCTAAAATTAACGCTTCCACTTCTGTATCTGTAACCGTATAATCCACATCGCATATCTTCTCCACCAAAGCGCGTACTTTGGGCGTCAAGTTATCGGTTGACTGAAAATAGGAACGTACACGTTGCCGGAGGTCAATGGCCTTACCGACATAAATGATTTTACCTCTCTCATCCTTCATCAAATAAACGCCAGGACGATGCGGCAGTTGCTTTAGTTTTTCTAGTAGTACTTCTTTTCTGTTCTCGGTCATAAGCAGCCTCCACTATGGGCGTGATGCGAGATATTTCTTCAAATAACGACCCGTATGGGAAGTAGTTACAGAGCACACAGCTTCCGGCGTGCCACAAGCCACAATTTCACCACCGGCATCCCCGCCTTCCGGTCCTAAATCAATGATGTAATCGGCGCGTTTAATGACATCTAAATTGTGTTCAATCACCAGTACACTATCGCCACTTTCCACTAAACGGTCTAGAATATGGAGCAACTTTTTAATATCGTCCGTATGCAACCCTGTGGTGGGTTCATCCAAAATATATAGCGTTTTGCCATTACTACGGCGGGATAGTTCTGTGGCTAGCTTCACCCGTTGCGCTTCCCCACCTGATAGTGTAGGGGCCGGTTGGCCAAGACGAATATAGCCCAGACCCACATCAAATAATGTTTGCAATTTGCGTTTAATACGTGGGATGGCGTCGAAGAACTCCACTGCTTCAGCTACCGTCATTTCCAGCACATCGGCAATATTTTTACCCTTATAACGAATTTCCTGTGTCTCTCGATTATAGCGTTTGCCATGACATACTTCACAGGGCACGTAGACATCGGGTAAAAAATGCATTTCAATGCGTAAAATGCCATCACCACGACACGCTTCGCAGCGACCCCCCTTCACGTTAAAGCTAAAACGTCCCGGTTTATAGCCACGGGCTCGCCCTTCCGACGTACGCGAGAACAAATCACGAATGATATCAAAGACACCCGTATAGGTGGCAGGATTAGAGCGTGGTGTGCGACCAATGGGGGATTGGTCAACATCAATGACCTTATCTAGATATTCCAAGCCAAGTAGCTCATCATGCTGCGCTGGCTTATGGCGACTACGGTGCAACTCCTGTGCCAGACGTCGATAAAGAATTTCATTCACAAGCGTACTTTTACCGGAACCGGATACCCCCGTTACGCAGGTAAATACACCTAAGGGTACACGCACATCAAGGTTTTTTAAGTTATTGGCACGGGCTCCTTTGATTTCAAGCCACTTGCCATTGGGCTCACGACGTGTTTCTGGCAGTAAAATAGATTTTGCTCTCGAGAGATACTGCCCCGTTAAAGATTCGGGCACCGCTTTAATCTCTTCCGCCGTGCCGGCGGCCACAACCCAACCACCCCAAGCGCCAGCACCCGGCCCAATATCTAAGATATGGTCGGCTTGTTCAATGGTTTCTTCATCATGTTCAACCACAATCACCGTATTCCCTAAATCACGTAGCCGCAGTAACGTTTGGATGAGACGAGCATTGTCGCGTTGATGCAAACCAATACTGGGTTCGTCTAAAATATAGAGTACGCCTGTTAGACTGGAACCGATTTGCGTGGCAAGACGAATGCGTTGTGCCTCGCCTCCAGATAAGGTCCCTGCCGCCCGATCAAGCGTCAAATAATCAAGCCCTACATTTTGTAAAAAGCCTAAACGTTCATTGAGTTCCCGTAGCACTAAACGAGCAATCTGCTGCTCTTTTTCACTTAACTGCAGCCCGGTCACAAAGACTCTCGCCTTTTCTACCGTCAACGCTGTCAATTGAGAAATATTACATTCGTTAATCGTCACGGCTAAACTGGCTGGCTTGAGACGTGCCCCTGCACATTGGGAACAAGCATGAGCTGACATGTAGCTTTCCAAATCTTCACGGATTTGTCCAGATGTTGTTTCCTTATATCTTTTTTCCAGCATGGGCATGATGCCATCATACTTTAAATTATATTGATGAACACGACCTGAAGTCGCTTCATAGGTAAAGGGAATACGATCCCGCATACCATACATTAGCTGTTTCTGTTTGGCTTTGGGCAACTTTACATAAGGTGTATCGAGATCTATATCCGCATGGGCGGCAGCGGCCAACAATATCTGCTGGTAATACCCCTGGCTACCCGGCTTCCAAGGTGCAATTGCGCCTTCACGCAAAGTCCTTCTTTTATCGGGTATCACCAGGTCGGGATCTATTTCTGTCAGATAGCCTAGGCCACTGCAGGCGGGGCAGGCACCATAAGGACTATTAAAGGAAAACATACGCGGCGCCAGATCCTCATAGGAGAACCCACATTGCGGACAGGCAAAGGTGGAGGAAAACAACAGTTCCTCCCCGTCAATCACATCAATCAGCACCAGACCATTGCCATACTTGAGCGATGTCTCCAGTGAGTCTGCCAACCTATTTTCCAAACCCTTTTTGATGATCAAACGATCCACGACGATTTCAATACTGTGTTTTTTATTCTTTTCAAGCACAATCTCTTCTTCTAATTCACGAAGCTCACCGTCCACACGGACTCGTACAAAGCCATCCGATCGGGTATCGGCAAATAGTCTATGATACTCCCCCTTACGACCGCGTACCAAAGGAGCCAACACCTGAATTTTGGTTTTTTCCGGCAACTTCATAATGTGGTCCACCATTTGTTCAACCGTCTGCTGTGCAATGTGAATACCACAATGGGGACAGTGAGGATGGCCAACACGGGCATATAGTAAGCGTAAATAATCATAGATTTCGGTCACTGTTCCCACCGTGGAACGAGGGTTTCGCGACGTCGTTTTCTGATCAATGGAAATCGCAGGGGACAGCCCTTCAATATAATCCACATCCGGCTTGTCCATTTGTCCTAAAAACTGCCGTGCATAGGAGGAAAGTGACTCCACATAGCGGCGCTGCCCTTCGGCATAAATGGTATCAAAAGCCAGCGATGATTTGCCTGATCCCGAGACTCCCGTGACCACCACCAACTGGTTGCGGGGAATATCCACATCAATATTTTTTAAGTTATGTTCGCGTGCACCGCGAATACGAATTTTATCCTGATTCATCCTTTAACCGTCCTCCGTTTTTGCCTTACGAAGTTCAAATAGAACATCTCGCAGTTGTGCAGCTCGTTCGAACTCAAAATCCTTGGCTGCCTGTTTCATTTCTTTCTCTATTGACAAGATAGCCTTCTTACGCTCGCCCGCACTCATGGCCTCCGCGCGTTCCTTGGTGAGTTGGAGAGGCTCGTCTTGGGCCACTTTGCTTGCCTCAATCACATCACGTATCGATTTAATAATGGTTGCTGGGGTAATGCCGTACTTTTCATTATGTGCCGTCTGTATAGAGCGACGACGCTCTGTTTCGCTAATGGCCATATCCATGGAGTGGGTGATTTTATCCGCATACATAATGACTTTACCGTTAATATTACGTGCGGCTCGCCCAACGGTTTGAATCAATGAGCGCTCCGAGCGCAAAAACCCTTCCTTATCCGCATCGAGGATGGCCACCAGTGTCACCTCCGGCAGATCTAATCCTTCGCGCAAGAGGTTAATACCAACGAGCACATCAAACTCGCCTAAACGTAAGGCGCGGATAATTTCCATCCGTTCCAACGTATGAATCTCCGAATGAAGATAGCGGACCTTAAGCCCCAACTCTTTATAATACTCGGTTAAATCCTCCGACATCCGTTTAGTCAACGTGGTGATGAGGACGCGCTCATTCTTTTCAATGCGTGCGCGAATTTCACCATATAAATCATCAATTTGACCCTTCACAGGACGCACAATTATTTCTGGATCAATCAGACCCGTGGGTCTAATAATCTGTTCCACCACTTGCTGCTGATGTTCTTGTTCATAGGGGCCCGGTGTTGCGGAAACATAAACCGCTTGGCAGACCAATTTTTCAAACTCGGGGAACATTAAGGGGCGGTTATCCAGTGCCGAGGGCAAACGAAAACCGTGTTCCACCAACACCTCTTTACGGGAACGGTCACCCGCAAACATCCCACGAATTTGGGGAATCGTTTGGTGCGATTCATCAATCATCAAGAGAAAGTCCTTGGGAAAGAAATCAATCAACGTGGAAGGTCGCGACCCTGCGGCACGTCGATCCATATGGCGGGAGTAGTTCTCAATGCCCGTACAAAAGCCCAGCTCATTCATCATTTCTAAATCATATTTTGTTCGCTGCTCTAGGCGCTGTGCTTCCAATAGTTTTCCTCTATCCCGCAAAGTCTTTAGCCGCTCTTCCAACTCAAGACGAATATCCGCCATGGCTTCGTCCAACGTTTCACGGGACGTCACAAAGTGCGATGCTGGGAAGATGGCAATATGATTACGTTCCGCCAGCGTCTCACTGGTAAGAACATCAAATTCGCGAATACGCTCAATTTCATCACCAAAAAACTCTATCCGCACAGCCTTTTCGGTAAAATGCGCAGGATATATTTCCAGCACATCGCCACGTACGCGGAAGCGACTCCGCTCTAGTTGCATATCATTGCGTTCATACTGAATAGACACCAAATGCTTCACAATGTCCTCACGGCTTTTCTCCATGCCCACGCGCAAAGAGACCACATGCTTCTGGTACTCTTCCGGTGAACCTAAACCATAGATACTCGATACACTGGCCACAATCAGCACATCGCGCCGCTCAAAGAGTGCACTGGTGGCGGAATGTCGTAACTTATCAATCTCATCATTAATGGCTGAGTCTTTCTCAATATAGGTATCAGTATGGGGAATATAGGCTTCCGGTTGGTAGTAATCGTAGTAGCTAACGAAATATTCCACCGCATTATCTGGAAAAAAATCTCTAAACTCACTACATAACTGCGCCGCTAACGTCTTATTATGTGCAATCACCAACGTCGGCCGCTGGAGTTTCTCAATCACATTGGCCATGGTAAATGTTTTCCCTGAACCGGTGACGCCTAATAAGGTCTGATGAATAAGACCTCGATTAATGCCGTCAATCAAACTAGAGATCGCTTTTGGTTGATCCCCCTCTGGCTTATAATCACTTTGTAAACGAAATGTTCCCATTCTCATTGCTCCCTATTGGCTTACACTTTTATACTTACTATGTTAACATAATTATTATATCATATCTGTACAAATTATTTATTTTCTAGCGCAAACTATTGCACAAATTCCCATGGCCAACGTGGGGTCCGGAACGGTCAAGACCGTTCCCTACAAATTATTGCGGCAGGGAACCGCCCTCACCATACCTACGGATTATTGCCAAGTCTAAAACTATGCACACTACCACCCAAATGTAGGGAATGGCTCCTGGTCATTCTGTTTCGCTTTGCACGCCACTGAACTGGGTCCGGAACGGTCAAGACCGTTCCCTACAAATTATCAGAGAGAGCCATCCTCACACCACGCATAGGGATCATTGCTGATACTAAAACGTGCAGTATTGCACCACTCAAATGTAGGGAACGGTCTTGACCGTTCCGCGT
>JANKMV010000094.1 GCA_024650095.1 Bacillota bacterium
GCATATGCGCAAAAACTAGCACCCACTCTGACACCGGAGAAAATTATGGTGATTTGCCTTTCTGGCCGAGGAGATAAGGATGTGGCCGCCATTGCTCGCTACCAGGGGGTGAAGATAGATGAATAGGTTACAGGGTGTATTTGATCAGGGTAGGGCCTTTATTCCCTTTATCACGGCAGGCGACCCATCGCTTGCCCTGACAGAAAAATTGGTGCTGCAACTGGCAGCCGCAGGAGCTGATTTAATTGAACTGGGCATTCCCTTCTCCGATCCCGTTGCCGAGGGAGACGTGATACAGGCCGCTGATGCGCGCGCCCTTGCCAATGGCTATACTACGGATACATTGTTTGCCATGATTAGACGTATTCGCACGTCTTCTCCAGTACCCATTGCTTTAATGACGTATGTTAATCCCATTTTTGTCTTTGGTACGGATCGCTTTATGAAAAATTGTCACGAGTGTAGTATTGATGCTGTAATCGTACCTGATGTTCCCTATGAGGAGAAGGATGAACTACTGCTTCAGTGCAGAAAACACGGTATTACCCTCATCTCCATGATAGCACCCACATCGCAGCAGCGCATTCAGATGATCGCTAGGGAAGCCGAAGGGTTTGTCTACTGCGTCTCCTCCCTGGGCGTAACGGGCGTACGGCGTTCTCTTGATAGTGAAGTTGAGAAAATGATAAGACTTGTGAAGGAAGTTAAAGATATACCTTGTGCTGTTGGTTTTGGCATTTCAACACCGGAGCAAGCTGTAGAGATGGCACAAGCTGCCGATGGCATTATTGTGGGCAGTGCCATCGTTAAAATCGTGGAGCAATACGGCCACGCTTGTGTGCCGCATGTTGTGGAATATGTAAAAATGATGAAGCAGGCCATTGGATAAGGATCACAAAGAAAAGGAGAGAAAATGATGATTAAAAATATCTTACAGAAATTAACGGAAAAGGTTAATTTAACAGCAGAGGAAGTATATAGCGTGATCGTCGCCATTAAAAATGATGAAATTAGCGATGTGCAAATCGCCGGTTTTCAAGTGGCACTGTTAATGAAGGGACCAACCCTAATAGAAATTACAGCCATTGCCCAAGCTATGCGAGATAATTGTATCCCCATTTATCCGCAGGTTGCGGCTGAATTAATGGATACCTGTGGCACCGGTGGTGGCTTAAGCACCTTTAATATTTCCACTTCTGTGGCCTTCGTGGCCGCCGCTGCAGGTATTCCCGTTGCAAAACACGGTAGTCGTTCCATTTCTAGCCTTTCTGGCAGTGCAGATGTTTTGGAAGCTCTGGGTGTAGAAATTAATCAAAGTCCAAAAGCGGTGGAGAAACTGATTGAAGATATCGGTATTGCTTTTCTCTACGCACCGCTCTTTCATCCTGTCATGGGTAAGGTTCTCCCGCCAGAGAAAGATTTGGGCATTAAGACGATCTTCTATACTATTATTGGGCCTCTAATTAACCCTTCACAGGCAACAAAGCATGTATTAGGCGTTTATAAGCCTGAACTTTTAGATACTGTGACCCACGTCGCTGCCTCACTGGGCTATACACGAGCGCTTTTTGTACACGGTGATGACGGGTTAGATGAGATATCGCTCCTAGGCAAAACCAGTATCAATGAACTCAATCACGGCACCATTAGCCGCTATGTCATTACTCCAGAAGACTATGGTTTTTCACGTTGCACGTTGGAAGAAATTGCCACGGGAACACCGGAAGAAAACGCCACCATGATTAGCGATGTGTTTTCGTGCAAGGATAAAGGCCCGCGTCGTGACGCTGTCCTTCTCAATGCGGCCGGTGCTTTAATGATTGGTGGAAAAACAGAAACTTTTCTAGAGGGCATACAGGTAGCGCGAGAAATCATTGAGAGTGGCGCCGCACAAAACAAACTAAACCAACTCATCGTCGCCTCGCAAGATTATCGCATGGTGATGTAAGATGATCGAGCAAAAAACGAGTAAAATCGCATCCTCTTACAGATTTACCGAGGCATTAAGGACGCACTTGCGTGCAGGGACAATTCCTGTTATCCCGGACATCAAGTGTAAATCACCAAAGGAAGGTGACTTGCTAGGAGGACGTGATCCTATTCAGCTAGCTAAAAGTTTAGCTCGGGCAGGAGCACCTGTTATTTCCGTTGTCACTGAAACAAACCATTTTGGTGGCTGCGCAAAATTGCTAAGGCAAATAGCACAAGCCACTGAAATACCCGTTTTACGCAAGGATTTTATCACAACGAGAGCGCACCTACGCGCAAGTGTGGAGATGGGTGCCAGTGCTATTCTACTCATTGCGGCTATGTTGGAAAAAAAGCAACTCTTATTCTTAATTGAAGAAGCCATGGCATTGGGTTTAGAACCTTTAGTGGAAGTTCATCAGCAAGAGGAACTACAAATCATCGCTGGCATCGCCTTAAATTTGATTGGTATAAACAACCGCAAGATTATGACGGGCGAAATGGATAATGGTAACGTGAGTACTACAGAGCAGTTAGCGGGTTTTGTGCCTGCTAACGCTTTGCTGGTGAGTGAGAGTGGTATAGCATCCTCTCAAGATGTGGAAAGAGCAAAAAAAGCGGGTGCACAGGCAGTTCTGGTTGGCACCGCCATTATACGAAACCCTGACCCTGTACGTATGTACCAGCAGCTTTCTAAAGTTGAGAGTATGAGATGACGAGAGTAAAGATTTGTGGCCTTATGAACCACTATGATGTTACACAATGCGTTAACAATGGCGCGGATATGGTAGGCTTTGTCGTCGATTACCCCATTGATGTACCATGGAATCTTACAGTAGAAGTAGCTAAAGAGCTGATTAAACAGGTTCCAGCTTTTGTAGAAACCTGTGTTGTTACCGGCGGGAGCGTCGAGAAAGTATTGGCACTGGCGGACGTACTTCATCCCAGTGTGATACAACTACACCACCAGGAAACGCTAACAGACGTAAAAGAAATTGCCCACCAGTTACAACGACGCGGTGTGAAGACCATCAAAGCCTTGCGGATCAATGAATCTGGCTTGTGCGATTTTGAAATTACAGACCCAATTTTGGCGGCTCTTGCGCTATGCCAATGTAATCTTTCCGCCCTTTTGGTAGACACGTATAGTGAAACACAACCTGGTGGTACAGGCATTACAGTGGATCTATCGTCTTTTCTGAAGATACAGAAAGCGAGTGTTATCCCTGTGATTTTAGCCGGGGGGCTAAAAGCAAATAATGTTGTGGAGATTATTACTAAAACAAAGCCGTATGCCGTTGATGTGTTAACTGGGGTGGAGGAATGTCCTGGTACGAAGGATCCGGTAAAATTAAAAAAATTTATTGAGCATGTTCGTTGGTAGCAAGCTTACCATTGATCTTGGCCGTGTAGCGCAATCTACCGACATGATTGACGCCTTATTTTCATACACATAGTGTTGGGTGATGTAGATGGCACTGTTATTTTTAGCGCTTGGCTTAGTGTTGTTTTTAGGTGGGTTACGCTTAATGTCGGCGGGCATGGAGGGGATGAGTGGCACAGCCTTTGCTGATGCTATACACCGTTATACAAAAACAAGAACTTCTGCTTTTTTCTGTGGCTTACTCTTTACGGCTTTAACACAAAGTAGTTCCTTGGCGACAGTGATTGTGGTGGGAGTCGTTGATGCAGGATTAATGAGTTTGGCACCTGCCATAGCGGTGATTATTGGTGCCAACGTGGGAACAACCTTTACTGGTCAATTGTTGTCCTTTCATTTATATGATTATGCCTTGCCGCTCGCTGCAGTGGGCATCATACTCGCCATCTTTGGTAAGCGGCGTATACGACAAGGAGGGAGGGCACTTACAGGCGTAAGCGTACTGCTTGTGGGATTAAAAACCATGGGCACCTCGTTGGAGCCTTTTATTAGTACGCCCTGGTTTAACCAGCTACTAAACACCACCTCCACACATCCTGTGCTGGGCGTTGCAGTGGGAGCATTCTCCACCGCCGTTGTACAAAGCTCCAGTGCAGTGGTGGGCATGGTCCTGGCGCTGGCAAAGGAAGGTGCTCTAACGCTTGCAGCAGGGGCAGCCGTGGTGGTTGGTGCCGATGTGGGTACTTGCATTACTTCTTTACTGGCAGGCCTTGGAGCGGGCGTGGCGGCGCGACGAGCAGCCGTTGCGCATTTACTCTTTAATATTTTTAGTGTATTATTGATTCTGCCGTTGTTTTCTCACTTCATCAACGTGGCAGCGTCATCTGCCACGACGCTACCCCGCCAACTGGCCAATGCACACACACTCTATAATCTCAGCGGCGCCATCTTATTGTTACTTTTTTTAACGCCATTTCAAATTATGGTGGAAAAGCTTGTAAGAAGCGATTATACTAAAAGAAGAAGGATATCCAACGTATTTAGCGAAGTTATACGAAAATGGTTTTAATCGTAACCAGGAGGTTTACATGGGAAACATAGAAGCAATAATACTGGGTCTAGTCCAAGGTCTTACAGAGTTTCTACCAGTATCTAGTTCAGGACATTTAGTTATTTTTCAGGAATTGCTGGGCGTCCAGGAAGCAGGGATCACTTTTGAAGTGATGGTCCACTTCGGGACGCTTTTATCGGTTATTTGGGTATTCGGTGGAGATATCATTCGCTTAGCTACCCGCTTTACGCGCGAAAAGCAGGAACGACATTTTGTCTTTATGATTCTTTTGGGCACCATTCCCACAGCCTTGATGGGATTGTTTTTAGGTGATCTCTTTACACAGTTTTATGATACACCCATCATCACTGGATTTATGTTACTTGTTACGGGTGTAATTCTGTTTACCCTCTCTCGCCTGACGTCCGGACGTAAAAATGAAGGAACCATGACAGCAAAGGACGCACTTCTCGTCAGTGTGGCCCAAGGAATAGCCATTATTCCCGGAATTTCTCGTTCAGGGCTCACCATTTCATCGGCGTTGTGGCGGGGTTTAGATCGCGAGACAGCGGTTCGCTTTTCTTTTCTCGTCTCCATTCCTGTGATTCTAGGAGCAACATTGTTGGAACTCAAAGATATTAGCGAAATGGGTTTCGTGGGACTAAATAGCACGATGCTGTATGGCATGGTGACGGCCTTCGTGGCGGGAATTTTTGCCATCCGTCTTTTCGTCAATTTTGTGCAAAAAGGTAAGTTTCATTATTTTGCGTATTACTGCTGGGTTGCAGGGAGCGCCACTATTATTTATAAAGTAAGTGGTTTTTAATTCTTCGGTTTTATGGGAAGCAGGTGTAACAAATGGCGGTTCACGACATCAGAGATGAAATAAGACAGCAAGTGAAAGCAATTCTTATAATCGCCCTAGCAGCTCTTGGTTTTGCCGCACTGCTTTTCCCCCGGCAAACTGGTGAAGTTGGTATGTTTATTAATAATGTCCTACGTATGCTAACCGGGGATTTAGCCATTTTAGTGCCAATCCTCTTAATCGCAAATAGTGTGTTAAAAATTATTCCTTGGCAGGTTCCTAACGTAAAGCAGCGTCGCGCGGGTATTCTTTTATTTCTTGTCATTTTTCTTGTCTACGCACATCTGCAAGTGATGGCTGATGAAGTTAATTTAGTCATGGATCTGGGTATCTTCAGTGCCAGTCTACGTCTAGGCGTTCAGCAACAGGGTGGTGGTGTCTTTGGTGCTATTATAGCCGTTGCCTTGTATTTTCTTTTTAAGGATCTTGGCAGTCGTATTATCTTACTGGCCTTGGCAGCCATCGCATTTATACTGGTCACCAATATATCATTAGCACAGCTTTTCCAAACGGCCAGCCGTTGTGCCATGTTTTTCGCACGTGGGATTGTCCGTGTCTGCAAAGCGATGGGAGAATTTTTCCGTTTTATCTTTACATCCGAACCTACAGAAGGCCCTGAAGTGGAAGATGATGAGGTGGCGTCTGAAAGGGAGCCGAAAAAAAAGAAGCAGCCTAAACAGGAAGATAATCTTGCGCAAGATCCGAATTTAACTTACTTTACCCAGGACAAGCCCGAAGTAGCGGCGACACTTGCTCCTGTCATTCCCTTTCCACAGCAGGAAAAGCTACAGTCACTAGCTACAGCTACAGCGACCTATAAAGACACGGGTGATCAGTTACGGATCTTTGACGAAGAGGACAAGCCTCCCACCATTAGCATCGTACCAGACCACGGGGATTATATTCTTCCCCCGCTGAAATTGTTGGCGAAAGTGCCAAAACATAAAGATCCTAAAGACCCTCAATCGCAGAAGAACTTGGTGGAAAGAGCCAAAGTATTGGAGCGAACGTTAGACAGCTTTGGTGTCAAGGCACGCGTCATCAATGCTGTGGCGGGACCCACTGTCACGCGCTTTGAATTACAACCCGAATCAGGAGTAAAGGTTAGTAAAATCGTCTCCCTCGCTGATGATTTAGCCCTTAATCTTGCCGCGGCGGATGTTCGGATTGAAGCCCCCATCCCGGGTAAAGCGGCTATCGGCATTGAAGTTCCCAATAAAGTAATTGCTCCTGTGTATCTTCGCGAAGTTTTAGAGGATGATAAGTTTCAGACAGCTTCTTCTGTATTAACAATTGCCTTGGGTAAAGATATTACAGGTAACCCAGTGCTGGCCGATTTAATGAAAATGCCCCATTTACTCATTGCAGGATCGACTGGCTCAGGCAAAAGTGTATGCATTAACGTTTTAGTTGCCAGTATTCTCTTTAAAGCTCGCCCTGAAGAAGTTAAATTTGTCATGATCGATCCCAAGGTCGTTGAACTAAGTATGTTTAACGGTATACCGCACTTATTAATGCCTGTGGTCACAGATGCAAAACGTGCATCATTGGCACTTAAGAATATGCTAAAAGAGATGACGCGCCGCTATGAGATGTTTGCTCGGGAAAGCGTGCGCGATATCCACAGTTTTAATGACCACAAAAGAAAGCAAAACGAAGAATCAGAGCTCTTACCCTTTGTTGTGGTCATTATCGATGAATTAGCGGATTTAATGATGGTGGCTGCGGCGGATGTGGAGGATTCCATTGCGCGGCTCGCACAGATGTCGAGAGCTGCAGGAATTCATCTGGTCATTGCTACACAACGTCCGTCTGTTGATGTCATCACGGGTGTAATCAAAGCCAATATTACATCCCGTGTGGCTTTTTCCGTCTCTTCACATACCGATTCTCGCACCATCCTTGATATGGGGGGTGCAGAAAAACTGCTTGGCCGCGGTGATGCACTATTTCATCCCACAGGTTTATCCAAACCGATCCGCATCCAAGGCGCGTTTATTAACGAACGTGAACTAACGAGTCTACTAGAGTTTATCAAAACGCAGGGTGAACCTAATTTTGACGAGCAACTCTTACCGCAAGACGAGGAAGAAGAAGACTTCTACGAAGAAGATGAATTGTTTCCTGAAGCGGTGATGCTTTTTGCTGAGGCAGGGACAGCATCAATTTCTTTATTACAAAGACGTTTGCGCATTGGTTACACACGTGCTGCGCGTTTAGTTGATGATATGG
>JANKMV010000095.1 GCA_024650095.1 Bacillota bacterium
GTAAAGATTGACAAACTAAATGGAAAGAGGAGGAAAAAGAAATGATTATTGTCATGCAAACGGGTGTGCAAGAAAAAGAAATTCAACAGGTGGTGACACGGTTAGAAGAAGTGGGGCTGGGTGTGCATTTATCTAAAGGTGAATTCCGCACCATTATTGGCGCCATTGGTGATGAGAAGATTGTGCGAGCAATGGGATTAGAAGCGTTGTCCTTTGTGGAGAAGGTGCTGCCCATTACGCAACCCTTCAAATTGGTGAGTCGTGAGTTTCAAGACGAAAACTCTGTCTTTACCGTGGGTGATTGTACCATTGGCGGGGATCAGGTCGTGCTGATGGCGGGCCCATGCGCTGTGGAAAGCGAAGAGCAGTTGTTAGAGGCAGCCGTTGGCGTTAAAGCCGCGGGAGCACAGATTTTACGCGGTGGTGCTTTTAAACCCCGCACCTCGCCCTATGCATTTGGTGGACTTGAGGAAGAGGGGCTAAAAATGTTGGCGCGAGTACGGGAAAAAACGGGTATGCCCATCGTTACGGAAGTGATGGATCAACATACGGTGGGTTTGGTGTCAGAATACGCCGATATCGTGCAAGTTGGAACACGTAATATGCAGAATTTCTACATGCTGCGTGAGTTGGGCAAGTTGAATAAACCCATTCTCCTCAAAAGAGGCTTATCTGCTACCATTGAGGAATGGTTGATGGCAGCAGAGTACATTATGTCCGGGGGTAATCACCAGGTTATACTCTGTGAACGCGGTATTCGTACCTTTGAAACCTATACCCGCAATACCTTGGATCTAAGTGCGGTGCCGGTGGTTAAACACTTAACCCACTTGCCGATCATTGTGGATCCGAGCCATGGTACGGGGAGCTGGCGTTGGGTGCCAGCCATGAGTCGAGCCGCAGTGGCAGCTGGTGCGGACGGAGTGATGATTGAAGTACATCCCCATCCAGAGAAGGCGCTGTGTGATGGAGCTCAGTCGTTAACCATTGAAAAATTTACGAATGTATGCCACCAGCTAGAGCAAGTGGCGGCGGTCTTTGGTAAACATATTAAGAAGGTGACTGTATGACCGTTTCTTTTGGACGAGTGGCCATCATTGGCGTGGGGATGGTGGGTGGATCATTGGGCAAAGCCATGCTAACCCGTGAATTAGCCCGAGAGATTGTCGGCTTTGATACTTCATCGGGTGTACTGCAGCAAGCGTTATCATTGGGTGCGGTGACACGGCAAGCGAGTTCACTGCAGGAAGCTGTGCTGGATGCGGATTTAGTAGTGTTAGCTGCACCAGTACTGGCGACGTTACAGTTATTGTCCGAAATAGCCCCCTTTCTCACTGCGGGCACGCTCGTGACAGACGTGTGTAGTACGAAGGAGGCGGTGGCACTGCGGGCAGCGGAATCTTTGCCCACCACAGTATCCTTTATCGGCGGACACCCCATGTCGGGTTCAGAAAAGGAGGGCGTAGCGGCTTTGGATGAAAATCTCTTTGAGAACGCCTTTTATCTTCTCACGGGACAAAGCGGGCTAGAAAGAATGGAAGCATTGGTCCGTGAACTTGGCGCGGTGCCTTTGGTATTGCAGCCTCAAAAGCACGATCAACTTGTAGCGGCCGTTTCGCATTTGCCTCATGTGGCGGCAACGGCGCTGGTGCAGGCTGTCGCTGGTTTACATGAAACAGATGAACTATTAGTATTGGCAGCCAGCGGCTTTCGGGATACAACACGCGTGGCCATGGGGAGTCCCCACATGTGGAAAGATATTTGTTTATCTAACCGTGAAAATATAGTTACTTTACTTGATCTGTTGGTGCAGGAGTTGCAAAGTGTACGCCGTTTGGTGGCTGCTAGTAACACCGAGGGATTACTTACTCATTTTCAGCAAGCACGCACGTTCCGACAACAGGTGCCACTACGGGGAAAAGGGATTTTACCTTTAATCTATAATTTATATGTGTATGTGCCCGACCAACCGGGAATCATCGGTGAGGTGACGGGTTTGGTGGGTAAGGGTGGCGTAAATATTGCGGAAATTGAGCTGCTACGCATGCGAGAGGAAGAGGGCGGTCCTCTGAGGGTAGGCTTTATGAGTGCTGAAGGAAGTCGGTTGGCCGCCAGAGTTTTAGAAACAGAAGGTTTCCGTGTGGAAATGCAGGAGGGGTAAAGATGCAGGTAACAATAGATGGGCGCATAGCATTACAAGGTGAAGTGCTGGTGCCAGGCGATAAATCTATTTCGCACAGAGCGGCCATTTTTGCTGCTTTGGCGGAAGGTGAGAGTGAAATTAGAGGCTTTCTTACCGGTGAAGACTGTCTATCGACCTTGGCTTGTTTGCACCAGCTTGGTGTTGCTATTACGAGAGACAAGACGACGGTACGCATACAAGGCGTTGGCCTAACGGGATTGCGGGAGGCAGAAAATGTGTTGGATTGCGGTAACTCAGGCACCACGGCTCGGTTGTTGTTGGGCGTGCTGGCGGGCCAACCTTTCTTTTCTGTGCTCACGGGGGACGCTTCCCTGCGTAAACGCCCCATGGCGAGGGTAACGGAACCGTTGATAGCTATGGGCGCAAACATTATGGGCCGCGCCGGTGGTACGCTTTTACCGCTAGCAATTGTTGGGGGTAGTTTACAGCCAAGTCATTACCACACACCCGTAGCCAGTGCACAATTAAAATCGGCGATACTGTTGGCAGGGTTGTATGCAGAGGGCGAAACGATGGTGGTAGAACCGGAGCAAAGTCGTGATCATACGGAGCGGATGCTAGCTGCTTTTGGCGCGGATGTCAGCGTAGCAGCGACAGCCGTTACTCTGCATGGTCAACCTCGACTCCAAGGCCGCTTGGTGCAGGTACCTGGTGATATTTCTTCTGCTGCCTTTTTTCTCGTGGCAGCTAGCATTGTGCCCGCTTCAGATGTGTTGGTACGCAATGTGGGCATCAACCCGTCACGTACTGGAATTTTAGAGGTACTACAAGCCATGGGGGCCACATTGACACTATATAATGAGCGGGAAGAAAGTGGTGAGCCCGTGGCAGATATCCGTGTACAGAGTGCGCAGCTAACGGGCGTTGAGCTTAGTGGTGCGCTTATCCCCCGCTTAATTGATGAAATACCCATCATTGTTGTGGCGGCTCTCTTTGCCAACGGCCAAACCATCATTAGAGATGCGCAGGAATTACGGGTCAAAGAAACGGACAGAATTGCCGCTGTGGTGGAAGAATTCGCAAAATTGGGTGCGAGTATCATAGCCACGGAGGATGGTTTCGTCATTGAGGGTGGGCAACAAGTCCACGGCGGTGTAGTGAATAGCCGTGGGGATCATCGTATTGCCATGTCACTTTCTATTGCGGCTCTGCGGGCAACATCGCCCGTTACTGTGGAGGATGCTCACTGTGTAGCCATCTCGTATCCGAGGTTTTGGGAGACAATAAAGACCTTACAAAGTGATGATAAGTAGAGTTAAAGCATAGCAATGAAAGAGGAATACGACGGATTATGTGGAAAATAAACACAAGGAAATATCATAGTAACAGGAGAGATATATGTTAAAACCCATTGAACTTGAAACTGCGCCGGGAATCTATCAAGATTATCTGCACGGATTGCCGCAGGCAACACAATTTCTCGGCCGTCATTACAGTGAGACCAATGCATACGAGGAGAAGGCCGCACGTGTTTGTGCTTCCTACAAGGGTGAGCGAAAAAAACTGGTGGAGCTTTTGTTAACGTATAATCATAGTCTCCATTGCTCCATGGCTACAGAAGCACAAATCCAGAAGTTGTCCGATCCAAGAGCCGTGGTGGTCATCTGCGGACAACAAGCCGGACTGTTAACGGGACCGCTTTATACCATCTATAAAGCGTTAGCAACAGTTAAGTTAGCGGCAAAACTGGAGCTGGAACTGGCACGTCCCGTGGTACCTGTATTTTGGGTTGCCAGTGAGGATAATGATTTTTCAGAAGCAAATCAGTGTTTTGTTGTGGACAAGGAACAACGGCCAGCGAAGCTAACATTGGATCTTGCTCATCAGGGGGAACCCATCGGGCATTTGGCCTTAACGGTTGAAGCCGGTCAGTCGGTGTTGTCTGCCTTTGCCGAGACTGTGCCCGAAAGCGAATTCGGACCGGAATTGATGTCTTGGTTAGATGAAGCAAGACAGTCATCGGCCACCCCAGCCGCTTGGTTTGTTCGTATCATGACTCAACTGTTTGCTGAAGCGGGGTTAGTGATCTTTGATCCGTTGCTCGAGGAGGCTCGTCGCCTCGCCGCACCTCTTTTTGCCCATGCGGTGCAGCAGCGTCAAGAGGTACAAGCGACACTGGCAGCACGGGAAGAAGCACTACACCAAGCAGGCTATCGTTTACAGGTGCAGCGTGAGGCAGAGAGCACCTTACTAATGGTAATGGCCGAGCGACGTACGGCGCTTCTTTTCCGAGAAGGTCAATATACAACGCGCGATGGCACTCTTTCCTTTAGTGAGAGTGAACTAGCAAAGATTGCACTGACGGCACCGGATTCCATCAGTCCCAATGTTTTATTAAGACCCCTTGTGCAGGATACACTATTTCCTACGGTGGCTGTTTTTTTGGGCCCTGGTGAGACTGCATATTTTGCCCAAGCACTGGCACTTTACCCACTCTTCTCCATTGAGCCACCCCTGCTTTTACCGCGACCGGGAGTAACGGTAATAGAGCCCAGACTGGCCCGCTATATCAAGCGCTATCAGTTGCCTCAGGCAGCCTTGGTTACGAACCTAGCTGATTATCTAGACCAAGTGATCAAGGATAGCAGTGACGTTGATGTGGATGCTTTATTTAATCAGCTCCGACAGCAGCTAGCAGAGGAATACGAGCAGCTAAAAAGTAATTTAGTACAGCTTAATCCCCAATTGGGTAAATTGACGGATAAGAATTTACAGCACCTTTATAGTCAAGTGCAATACCTACAAGAAAAGGCAGAGGCTGAAATCAAGAAGAAGAATGAAGTGACTATCCGGCATTTTTCAGCTTTGCAGGAGGCGTTACGACCTTTTGGCAAACCGCAAGAGCGTGTATATAATGTCTTCATGTATCTAGCAAAATACGGGCCTAACTGGTGGCAACAACTGCAGCAGGAGTTCCCCGCAGAGCCCGGTCATTACTTGTATTTACCGTAACCATTCCCTCATAAATATAATGAAGAATGAAACGAATAAAGGGAGGGCGAAATAATGCAACTCGATATTTTGGCCATCGGGCCACATCCGGATGATGTGGAAATTGGTATCGGCGGTACGCTAATTAAGCATGCGGACATGGGTTATAAATGTGGCATCGTGGACTTGACGGCGGGTGAAACAGGAACCAACGGTACGCCAGAGATTCGCAAGCAAGAAGCGCTAAAGGCAGCGGAAGTGATGGGCATGATGACCCGAGACTGTTTAGGCTTGCCAGATGCTCGCCTTGCTGTCACGGAAGAAATGCTACGTCCCATCATTGAAATCATTCGTCGCTATCAGCCTAAAATTGTAATTGGTCCCTATAGTAAAGATAGACATCCAGACCATTTGCGCGCCCATCAGTTGGTGCGGGAAGCCGCACATTTAGCCGGCTTACATAAGTATCCGGCCGCAGGAGAGGCGCATCGACCTCCGGTTGTCTTACAATTTTTGCTGGGAGCATATAGCGATCCTTCTATTGTTGTGGACATCACTCCCTACTACGAGCGAAAAATGGAAGCTATTTGTGCCCATGCCAGTCAGTTTGCTTTGCGAGCCGATATAGAAGTACAAACGTATGTTAATGATCCTGCTTTTATGCGAGGAATTCGTGCTCGTGATCAGTTCGTAGGCTCGTTGATTCAAGTTCCCTACGCAGAGGGAATCGTTATGGATGAGCACGTTGAGATTAATGACTTGATGTCACTGCCAGGCCGTCAACGTATGTCGCACAATAGAAACAGGAGATAAAAGCATGAAAATTGGCATGATTTGTTACCCCACGCATGGCGGGAGCGGTGTGGTGGCCACAGAGTTGGGCAAGGAGTTGGCCAAACGTGGCCATGTGGTCCATTTTATTTCGTATCAGCTGCCCTTTCGCTTAGATCGGTACCAACAAAATGTTTTTTATCACGAGGTGGAAATGTTAGCGTATCCACTGTTTAAATATCCACCGTACACGCTGGCCTTGGTTAACACCATCGCCGAACTGGCAGAGCGGGAACAGTTGGATATTTTACATGCTCATTATGCTATTCCTCATTCATTTTGCGCTCATATGGCACGTGAAGTGATGGAGGAGCGGGGGCTGCGGGTGGTGACAACACTACATGGCACCGACATTACGCTCGTAGGTAGCGATCCCTCGTTTAATCGTATTACGCGTTTTAGTATCGAAAAAAGTGATGGTATTACGGCGGTTTCAGAGAGTCTACGTGCTGAAACCTACGATACATTTAAGATTAGCAAGCCTGTTCGTACCATTTACAATTTTGTTGATACCAAATCCGTTTTTCGTATTCCAGGAAGCCGCACAGAGGTGGGTTGTCCCCAGGCCACCTGTAAAGTGTTGGTGCATGTTTCTAATTTTCGGCCGGTTAAAAGATTACTCGATGTAATAAATATATTTGCGCGTGTACGTCAGGAAATGTGGGCTCGTTTATTACTCGTGGGAGATGGTGTGCAGCGGCGGGAAGCCCAGGCGCTTGTGGAGCAGTTGGGTTTGCGAAAAGACGTTTTATTCATGGGAACACAGGATAATGTGGTGCCCATGCTTTCGGCTGCAGATCTCTTCTTATTACCATCTGAGAAAGAAAGCTTTGGTTTAGGCGCACTAGAGGCCATGGCTTGCAGTGTGCCCGTGGTGGCAACAAACATCGGTGGCATCCCTGAAGTGGTGGTGCACGGAGAAACGGGTTATTTAGCTCCAGTGGGAGATGTGGATGCCATGTCCCGTTATGCTCTCGAAGTGCTCTCTGATGAACGAAAACTCCAACGCATGCGCGAAGCCGCTCGGCGACGTGCAGAAGACTTCTTTGGCAGTGAGCGGATTGTGCCACAATATGAAGAGTTCTATCAAGAAATCATAAATGGTGCTACCGATAACTAGCAGGTGCAAAAGAAGGGAGCTAATAGTGCAAAAGAGCGGGGAGAAGAACAGTGTGATGCTGATCAACCCAGGTTGGCAGCAACTTGATGAACCATTTGAGCATCTAGGCTTGGGATACCTAGCAGCATCTTTGCGGCATGTTGGCATCGAGACAACCATTATGGATGTACCACTAACGGGTGCCACCGTAGCCACTATGGCAAAACAGATACACGCAGGTGGTATTGCTCTAGTGGGCGTTAGTATTACCTTTCAAGAAAGTGCCCGCGAGGCATTACGTGGTATTACACAATTAAAAAAAGAAACGGGCGTCACCATAGTTGTGGGTGGCATTTATCCTACCTTGGCCGCACAAGAGATCATGGCGCTTT
>JANKMV010000096.1 GCA_024650095.1 Bacillota bacterium
ATTCAGGTCATTAATATAGTATGAAAGCGAAAGGGCAAGCGCAATGCGCTTGCCCTTATATCCTGTGCGCTAATTTCACATTTATTCTTCAGCTTTTTCTGCCTTGGCGGCTGCAATCACTTGTTCTGCAATATGTGTTGGTACTTCGTCATAGTGGTCGAATTTCATGGTAAATGTACCGCGTCCCTGCGTCATTGAACGCAAATCAATGGCGTACTTCAACATTTCTGACATGGGCACGTTGGCATTAATAATTTGGCTGCCACTACTCGGTTCCATCCCTAAAATGCGGCCACGACGACTATTCATATCTCCCATAATATCTCCCATGAAATTATCAGGAACAGTGACGGCTACATACATGATGGGTTCGAGAAGCACAGGAGTAGCCTTCTCTATACCCTTTTTAAAAGCAAGATGTGCCGCAATCTTAAACGCCATTTCTGAAGAATCTACGTTATGATACGACCCGTCATACAGACTAGCCTTGATATCTACAACGGGATATCCGGCAAGCACGCCACTTTCCAGCGATTCCCGCAACCCCTTCTCCACAGCAGGAATATACTGGCGAGGAACAGAACCCCCGAAAATTTTATCTTCAAAAGCAAATGGTTCTTCGCCGCCTGAGAGCGGTGAAAACTCAATCCAGACATGACCAAATTGACCACGGCCACCAGATTGCTTTTTATGTTTTCCTTCCACTTTGGCTGTGCCACGAATCGTTTCCTTGTAAGGGATCTTGGGTAGCGTCAATTCTACTTCCACACCAAACTTCTTGGCTAATTTACTGGTGATAATCTCAAGGTGGAGTTCCCCCATACCAGAAATTAATGTTTGTTTTGTTTCCGTATTTCTTTCCATACGGAAAGTGGGGTCCTCTTCTAAGAAGCGAGCAAACCCAGATGCCACCTTATCTTCTTCGCCCTGGTTTTTAGGTTCCACCGAGAAGGTCGTGACAGCCTCAGGAAATTCAATGGGTGGAAAGACGGTGCACAAACTCTTGTCACACAATGTATCCCCAGTTGCTGTTACTTGTAATTTTGCCACCGCGGCAATATCTCCCGCGGGCACTTGTTCTAAGTTTACTTGGGTTTTACCCAACATGGTAAAGACTTGCCCTAAACGCTCATCTTTATCTTTATTGGCATTATGAAGTTGGCTATCCCCCTTCAAGGTACCCGTATAGACCTTGAAGTAGGAAATCTTGCCGACGAAGGGGTCGGCAAATGTTTTAAATACTAAAGCAGAAACAGGACCATCTGCATCGATTTTTGCCACAATTTCTTCACCTGTTTCGGCATTTGTTCCTTTTACCTCACCTAAATCAGCGGGAGAAGGAAAGGCCGTGGCAATGGTATTTAGTAATGGTTGTGTTCCATAATTTAACGTTGCCGCTCCACACATGACAGGAACAATTTTACCAGTAAGTGTGCCTATGCGCAAGCCCGCATTAATATCTTCATCTGAAAGCGGTTCGCCCTCTAAATACTTCATGAGCAGGTCGTCGTCACTTTCGGCAATGGCCTCAAGCAATTGTTCGCGGTACTCTTCTGCTTCTGCCGCAAGTTCTGCGGGGATCTCTTCTTGGGCAACTTTTTTCCCATCCCCACTAAATATATCGGCCTTCATTTTTACTAGGTCTACCGTACCCCGAAAAGCGTTTTCAGCACCGATGGCTAACTGAACCGGAACTACATGTACACCAAAAAATTCTCGTAGCTGGAGCAGTACTTTCGTAAAATTAGCATTTTCTTTATCCATTCTATTAATAAAAACTAAACGGGGTAAATTATTATCATCCGCTTCTTTCCAGGCGTTCTCCGTACCTACTTCAACGCCAGCTGTGGCAGAAACCACCACAACAGCAGCATCAGCAACGCGCAGTGCACTGGCAACATCACCAATAAAATCAAAGTATCCGGGCGTATCCAATAAGTTTACTTTGACGCCACCCCATTCAACTGGAGCTAAAGATGTATTAATTGTAATTTGCCTTTTAACTTCCTCTGCATCAAAGTCTGTGGTGGTCGTACCGGCATCCACCTTCCCCAAACGGTTAATAGCGCCTGAGGTATAAATCATCGCTTCTGCGAGGGAAGTCTTGCCCGCACCTCCGTGGGAAATGAGAGCAACGTTTCGGATCGTCTCTGTGGTGTAGTTTTTCACGCCAATGCCTCCTTTGAGCTTTGCCAGAAAATAAGGAATATTGTGTGGAACACAGATAACTTCGACCTTTGCAAGATTAAATCCTGCTCAGACTGTTAATATTTCTCTCTACCCTGTTTTTTATGTAATTACTGGAAGAACAAGTGCCTCTCTGCTCAAAGAAGTCTGCGTGAGTTAGCATGCACCATGGTTGGATGATCGCCTCGTAAGTATGTGGGCGGAATGTAGAGTAAAAAGCCGCCCACCAGGAGCGGCTTTACTCTTTTACTATGCTTAGTATGGTCCCGTTGAGCTCTCTGTTTGTAAGCGCCACTGCACGTAGCCGATTAAACCACCCTTATCCATAATGGTCTGCATAAAGGGTGGAAATGGTGCTGCTTGGTACGTCTCGCCGGTGGTGAGATTAAAAATGGTACCCGTAGTAAGATCCACCTTCACCTCATGGCCCTCTTCAATCTTTTCCGCTGCTTCTGGGCTTTCGAGAATGGGCAAGCCGATATTGATGGCATTACGGTAAAAAATACGGGCAAAGGAGTGGGCAATGACGCAAGCGACACCTGCCGTCTTAATGGCAATGGGAGCATGTTCTCGTGAACTACCGCAACCAAAATTTTTCCGAGCAACGATTATATCGCCCTCAGTCACCTTTTGTGCAAAGGTAGGATCTGCATCTTCCATAACATGCTTAGCCAGTTCTACCGGATCCGAGGTGTTTAGATATCGCGCCGGAATAATGGCATCTGTATCAACATCTGTACCAAATTTCCATACATGTCCTTGCATCTACAGCACCTCCTCAGGGGCAGATATTTTACCCGTAATGGCGCTCGCTGCAGCCACAGCGGGATTCGATAAATACACTTCACTCCCAGGATGCCCCATGCGACCTACAAAATTACGGTTGGTGGTGGCTAGTGCACGCTCTCCTTGTGCCAAAATCCCCATATGACCCCCCAAACAGGGGCCACACGTGGGTGTGGATACGATGGCTTCGGCTTCAAGGAAGATATCGAGCAATCCTTCCTTCATCGCTTGCCGCACGATATTTTGCGTGCCGGGAATGATGATGACGCGTAAATCTTTGTGCACTTTATTGCCCTTGAGAATGCTAGCAGCTGTGCGTAAGTCTTCCATGCGACCATTGGTACAGGAACCGATCACTACCTGATCAATCCGCACTTCGCCCACATCGCTAATACCCCGGGTGTTTTCTGGCAAATGAGGAAAAGCCACCTGGGGTTCGATATCAGCACCATCAAAAGTGGTTACTTTTTCATATTCTGCATCCGCATCCGCATAAACGGGCGTAAAATCACGCTTCGCCCGTTCTGTTACATAATCCAAGGTGGTTTGATCCGGAGCAATGATACCGCATTTAGCACCGGCCTCGATGGCCATATTACTCATGGATAAACGGCTATCCATGGAAAGGGCATCAATCAACTCTCCGCAAAACTCCATGGAGCGATAAAGAGCACCGTCCACGCCAATTTTACCGATCAAGTAGAGGATTAAATCTTTTCCGCTTACCCAGCGATTAAGCTTACCATTAAAAACGAATTTTAACGTAGACGGCACCTTAAACCAGGCTTCACCCAGTGCCATAGCTGCCGCCATGTCCGTGCTACCCACACCCGTTGCCAAGGCACCAAGGGCACCATAGGTACAGGTATGTGAATCGGCTCCAATCACGATCTCACCTGGGAGTGCCAGTCCCATTTCTGGTAGTAAAGCATGCTCAATCCCCATGCGCCCTACTTCAAAATAATAGGTGATGTCATGCTCCCGTGCAAATTCACGTAATAACTTTGCCTGCTCGGCAGATTGAATATCCTTGTTGGGTGTAAAATGGTCGGGAACTAGAGCGATACGATCTTTATCAAAAACAGTTTCTACCCCAATGCGACGGAATTCTTTTATGGCTGTAGGTGCCGTAATATCATTACCCAATACCATGTCTACTTTAGCATTAATTAAATCACCTGGCCTGACAACAGTTTGATCTGTATGGCGGGCCAGAATTTTTTCTGCAATGGTCATTCCCACGGTTTTTCTCCCTCCCTTTTTATGCAAAAGGTAGACTAAAAGTCTTCTTTTGCATCAATCCAGCTCATCATACGGCGTAATTCTTTTCCCACCGTTTCAATAAGATGCTCTTTTTCTAAATTATCAGTGGCGTTGTAGTAAGGACGGTTAGCCTGATTTTCTTGGATCCATTCGAGCGCAAACGTTCCTGTTTGAATCTCTGTCAGAATTTTTTTCATTTCTTGACGTGTCTCAGCAGTGACAATCCGTTTACCACGCGTAAAATCACCATATTGAGCAGTGTCAGACACGGAATAACGCATATAGGAGAGGCCTCCCTGGTAAACCAAGTCCACAATCAGTTTTAGCTCATGTAAACATTCAAAATATGCAATTTCTGGTTGATAACCGGCTTCCACCAGTGTATCAAAGCCAGCCTTAATCAATTCAGAAACACCACCACAGAGAACCGCTTGTTCACCAAAGAGGTCCGTTTCTGTTTCTTCCCTAAAGGTAGTTTCAATGACGCCAGCACGAGTACAGCCAATGCCCTTAGCATACGCTAAACCCAGTTCCCGTGCTTTGCCCGTGTAATCCTGAAATACAGCCAACAGTCCAGGAACGCCAGCACCTTCGGTGTAGGTACGACGGACCAAATGCCCAGGGCTTTTAGGAGCAACCATAAAGACGTCAACGTTAGCAGGTGGCACGATTTGTCCGAAATGAATATTAAATCCGTGAGAGAAAACTAAGGCATCGCCTTCTTGCAAAGAAGATTTAATCTCTGCCTCGTATACCGTACGCTGTTGCTCATCTGGTAATAATATTTGGATCACGCTAGCAGCTTGGGCCGCATCAGCTACCGTCATAACTGTAAGCCCAGCAGCTTCTGCTTCTGCCCAACGCTTGCTGGTTTTACGCAAGCCTACCACCACGTCTACTCCTGATTCTTTCAGGTTTTGCGCCTGAGCATGTCCTTGGCTACCATATCCCATCACTGCCACTGTGCGACCACTAAACACATCTAAATTTGCATCTGTATCATAAAACATCTTTGCCATTTTTTTTGTCCTCCCCATTTTTCGTTGTTTTACTGCCTCTAAGTAGTGCAATTTTGCCTGTACGTACCACTTCTAAAATGCCATAATGTGCGAGCAAGAGCTGGATGGCTTCTAGTTTTTCTTCGTTACCTGTCACTTCAATAATTAAGGAATTAAGGGCTACATCCACAATCTTGCCCCGAAAGGTTTCCACCACCTGCTGAATTTCCGCTCTACTGGTGGTACTGGCTTTTACTTTAATCATCACCAGTTCTCTGTTGACCGAGGGCTCCAAGGTTAAATTGGATATTTTTAGTACGTTAATCAGTTTGTTGAGCTGCTTGATTACCTGCTCTAATGTCTGTTTATCTGCTTCAACCTCAATGGTCATGCGAGATAAACTGGGATCTGCTGTTTTGCCCACAGCCAAGCTTTCGATATTAAAGCTACGGCGAGCAAACAGTCCGGCTACTCGCACAAGGACTCCTGGTTTATTTTCCACCAGTACCGCTAGAACATACTTCATGCCTCATCACCTCTAACCATGTCATCTATGGCACTATTGGGTGCTACCATGGGGAACACATTTTCTTCTAATCGTACGCGAAAATCAATAACGACAGGACCCGGTGTCGCCATTGCTTTTTCAATGGCTGGGATCACCTCATGCGGTTTTTCCACACGTAAACCCACGGCGCCAAAGGCTTCTGCGAGTTTTACAAAGTCTGGACTTTTTTGTATATCAACTGAAGAGTAACGACGGCGGTAAAACATTTCTTGCCACTGACGTACCATACCAAGATATTGATTATTAATAATGGCGATTTTAACGGGAATATTGTATGCCACCGCTGTCGCTAGCTCTTGTAAATTCATTTGAAAACTACCATCACCTGCAATACAGAAGACTACATCGTCGGGAGCGCCAATCTGTAGACCCAAGGAAGCAGGGAAACCATATCCCATTGTTCCTGCCCCACCTGATGTGATAAGAGAGCGCGGCTTTTTAAAGTGATAATACTGTGCAGCCCACATTTGATGCTGTCCTACCTCAGTGGCTATCAACGCTTCACCCTTAGTCACTTTATATATTGATTCTATCACATACTGCGGTGCAATATCGCCATCGTCTTCTTGTATATAGGCCAGTGGTACCTGCTGCCGCCACTGGGCAATCTGTGCTAGCCATGCTGCATGCTCTTGCTCTTCCACCTTTTTCACAAGCTCCCCCAGCACGCGCTTCACATCCCCCACAATGGGAACATCAACGGCTACATTCTTCCCTATTTCCGCAGGGTCAATATCAATATGAATAATCTTTGCTTCCTGTGCAAAACCGCTGAGTTTCCCCGTTACACGATCATCAAAACGTGCCCCAATGGCTATAATTAAATCTGCCTCTTGCATCGCCATATTGGCACAATAGGTACCATGCATGCCCAACATGCCCACTGCGAGCTCATGAGCACCCGGAAAGCCTCCCAAACCCATCAGAGTTGTGGTAACAGGTATATTTGTCTTTTCTGCCAGTGTTAACAATAATTCGTGCGCACCCGCTATGACCACGCCACCACCGGCGTAAATAATGGGTTTCTGGGCGCGTGCAATGGCTTTTGCCGCTCTACTAATCTGGCCTGGATGACCATCGAAAGTGGGATTATAGCCAGGAATATTTACTTCTTTGGGATAATTGAAATCACCCTCCGCAGCCTGTATGTCAGTGGGTAGATCAATGAGCACAGGACCGGGTCGTCCCGTTGTGGCAATATAAAAGGCTTCCTTGATGATACGCGGTAATTCATTAACATCGGTTACAAGATAGTTATGCTTTGTCACAGGTAGCGTAATGCCAAAAATATCGGACTCCTGAAAAGCGTCGGTGCCAATCAGTGTTGTACCCACCTGTCCTGTAAAAACAACGAGCGGCACAGAGTCCATATACGCATTGGCAATGCCTGTCACCAAGTTTGTCGCTCCGGGGCCTGACGTGGTAAAGACAATGCCGGGTTTTCCTGTCACCCGTGCGTAGCCGTCGGCAGCATGGATGGCTCCTTGCTCATGTCGAGTTAAATAATGCGGAATTTCTGCATCAAAAAAAGCATCATACAAGGCCAATACTTTTCCCCCAGGATAGCCGAAAATACCTTTTCCCACAATTCCATTTACATACGTTTAGGCGCTCACAGTGGGTATAGGTC
>JANKMV010000097.1 GCA_024650095.1 Bacillota bacterium
CACAACTGCATCAACTGTGCTGCCTGCTATCATTACTGCTCAGCCAAAGCCATCTAGCATGCCTGCAAAGATTACGATGGCACCAGGTAGAACCGGTAGAATTGTACCTGCTAAACCCACAAGGAAAAGAAGAATGGCCAAGATTAAAGGCAGTGTTGTCATCGTAATCTCCCTCTACATAAAATTTTTTATACTATTTTATTCGGGAGAATTTAATAGTTTCCTGCGTTACGAGTATATTCTTTCGCTTGCTTTTACAAAATAAACAAGAAGTTCAATAAAAGGATGGTGATGACCGGCTTTGCCGGACGATATGCAGCAACAAACTAAATTGCCAAAAGTTGCTTATTTCTGTATGGAATATGGACTCAATTCTAGGCTGCCCATTTATGCTGGTGGGTTAGGGATATTAGCTGGTGATTTCTTAAAAGCAGCGGGTGACTTAAATTTACCCATGGTGGGTATTGGCATACTATGGCGCCATGATTATACCGAGCAATTTATTGGTGAGGATGGCTGGCCCTATGATGTCTACCCTAACTATGATTACGATTTTGTTAAAGACACAGGAATAACGATCAAAGTAGATGTAGAAGGTAAGGAAGTTGTCTGCAAAGTACGTTTAGTTGATCAGTATGGAAATGTACCCCTTTATTTATTGGATACTAATTTTCCTGGTAGTGAATTTGGTTGGATTACCAATAAACTTTATGGCGGCGGCACACATGAACGGATTGCCCAGGAAATACTCCTAGGAATTGGTGGAATCCGCCTATTGCGGGCTTTGAATATAGATGTTGATGTATTTCACTTTAACGAAGGGCATGCCGTGTTAGCGGGTATTGAACTCATTCGTGAGAAAATGGCTGATAGTTTGTCTTTTGAAGATGCATGGCAAATGACGCGGCGACAAGTCGTTTTTACTACACATACACCCGTTGAAGCTGGCAATGAAAAACATAGCCATGAGCAATTGCAACAGATGAGTGCTTATAACAGCATGACATATGAACAAATGTCTCGGTTAGGGGGGGATCCCTTTAATATGACCGAAGCAGCGTTACGTATCTGCACGGTGGCCAATGCCGTTTCGAACTTGCATGGTCATACCGCTCGTGCCATGTGGCGTCATGTGGCCGACACCGGACCCATTATCTCCATTACCAATGGCGTACACCTGCCTACCTGGCAGTATCCCAAGATTCACCGAGCCTTCAAATCCGGCGATGATTTGTGGAAACCACATATGGAAGCAAAAATGGAACTGATTGATTTCGCTCGTAAACATACCGACGCAGAGTTAAATCCCAATGCTCTCATTGTGGGTTTCGCTAGAAGAGCGGCTGGGTATAAACGTTCTGATTTGATCTTCCGCAATACGGAAGTGATTGATCCACTACTGAAAGGAGGGAAGATGCAACTAATTTTCTCGGGTAAAGCTCATCCCAATGACAACGAAGGGAAACGCATTATCCAGGATTTAGTCATGATGGATCGTAAGTATAAGGATTCAGTCGTATTTTTAGAAAACTATAATATGGAAATAGCTCGCTTATTGATTCGCGGTTGTGATGTGTGGCTGAATAACCCTATGCGCCCATTGGAGGCGTCTGGTACTTCTGGTATGAAGGCTGCCATGAATGGCGTTTTAAACTTAAGTGTCGTGGATGGTTGGGTTGGAGAAGGTCCACAACATGGTATTTCCGGCTGGTTACTTGATGCTCATCATAATGAAATTGACGCACAGCATCAGAATATGCACGATTTGAATGCGCTCTACAAGGTCCTCATCAATGAGGTGATTCCGACATTTTATGATAATCCAGAAAGCTGGCGTGATATGATGCGTGCCAGTATTGATATGTCTCATTTCAAATTCTCCGCCACGCGGATGGCACGGGAATATTATGAACTTATGTACCGTCGTGTAATGGATAACCAGGATGCTGTGACAGCACCGTGGATGGTTCCCATGCGTTCTCGTGGGGAGCAACATCCATATGCGACATAATGGAGCCGAGGTACTACGGTACCTCTTTTTCTTGCACTGGTAAGAAACAGTCACTTGTATTTAACAAGTGGCTTTTTCTTACCAGTACTGAAAAGCACGCTAAGGAAACTGAATGAGTGCGCTTTTCTTGCACTGCAAGACATTTTCAGACTCGTGAGAACATGTTTTATCTTTGTTTCATAGTATACTAAATAAATTTTCTTTAATCTCCAGGCATAAAAGGTGCATAGTTGTTCATACTAATCCAATATATGATGAATGGGTGAGAGAATGAGTGATGAGTTTTATGTGCCAGATGATGAAAAAATAACTGAGGCGGAACTTCTTTTTAATTCTACGACAAGCAAAAAGAATCTAAGTGGAGTACGGGGAAGAGCTTCCCGGACCGGGCGGAAGGGTGCTGTTAAAACTCCCGTTGATTTTCTTCGTGGTAAAGCCAAAAGAGAGTATATGAAAAACAGTGAGGTGAAAGTGTACAATATGTATGAAGAACAAGTGTTACCTTATGAAGAGTTTAAGGAGCTGCCCATTGAGAAACAAGTTGTTTTAATGACTAAATGGCGCGATGAAATCGGTACCAATAACATTATTAAAGATATGAAAATCTCTCGTAAAAAGTTTTATAGTGAAGTACTTAAAACTCTAGGTATAGAAACAAAACCTAGAGGCAGGCGACCTAAAAAGACGGAATCCATGGAAGACGCTCAGGTTGAGTTTGCCGAAGAAATGGTAGCGGAAATTACTCCAACCGTTACTCCCATGGTAAGCCAACAACAAGACGCATCTTTTTGTATTGTCTTTAATGGCCGGTTTGAAGGTTACACATTGAGTAATCGTTTGGCAAGGCTAGCGAGGGTATTAGACGCCGAGGGGCAGTATCAGATTAAAGTTGAAGTGAGCGAATTAAATAAAGTATAAAAAAGGGCGAAACATTGCGTTTCGCCCTTTTGGTAGCAAAAAGATTGCTATATTTATACCTTGGAGATATTGCGACCGTAGAATATTTCAAGCATTTCTTTTTTAAGTCTCTGTTTTATTCTGCGTCGCTCACCGGAAGAGAGATCCTTTTTGGAAATGCCAAAGAGGTAGTTATCTAAATCAAATTCTCTAAGAATCATCTTCGTATGAAAGATGTTTTCTTGGTAAACATTGACATCAATGGCTTGATATTTTTCTTTGGTATTGCCGGGAATATAGTTTTGAATGGAGTTAATTTTATGATCAATAAAGTATTTTTTACCACTGACATCACGCGTAAAACCACGAACTCGGTAATCGATGGTGATAATGTCGGATTCAAAGCTATGAATGAGATAATTCAAAGCTTTCAGAGGTGAGATGTGACCACAGGTGGAGACATCGATATCAGCGCGGAAAGTGCTAATGCCATCGTCTGGGTGGCTTTCCGGGTAGGTGTGGACAGTAATATGGCTCTTATCCAAATGGCCCACAATGGATCCCGGAAGTGGACCTGGAGTTTCGTGTTCGGACTGCTCAGTATATTCGTTCCCCTCAGAGATGAGGATGGTAACACTGGCACCTTGAGGGTCATAGTCTTGTTTTGCAATATTTAAGATGTTAGCACCAATGATGTTGGACACATTGGTTAGAATCGATGTGAGCCTATCAGCATTATACTGCTCATCAATGTAATCAATGTAACCTTGGCGATCTTCTGCTGTTTTGGCATAACAAATATCATACATATTAAAGCTCAGTGATTTGGTAAGATTGTTAAAACCATATAATTTTAGTTTTTTAAATGATTTAATTTCCATAGTACACTCCCAAAAGTTTTATATAGTATTTCTCACAACCTATATTATAACCCTAAATTAGTGCGTGCGACAATATTTCGTACCCACTTTTTTGAGTAGAGGCGTTTCAAACCGAAAATAATCTTAAAAATCTCCTCTAGGGAGACGAGTGCAACCACTTGATAAATGGGCAGTTTCCAAACCAACCCGCCTAAAAACGCTAGTGGAACCGCAATTGTCCAGATTCCACCTGAATCTAATAATAGGGTGAAGCGTGTATCACCGCCACTACGGAGGATGCCAACAATATTAATCAGATTGAAAACTTTGGCTGCGAGAAAAAAAGCAAAGACAATTAGAATTTTTTCTGCATCTGTTTTAATGTTATCTGGTACATTATAGCCAGATAACAGCCAGCTAGACATCGCTATAATCCCGGTACCTACCAACAGAGCCAAGGCGGGCCCAAGTACGGCAAATTTCTTGGCGCATAAAAAAGCTTTTTCGTCTTGGCTCGCACCAATTTGTGCTCCCAGCATCACCGCGCATGCACTCGACATGCCGTGAAACAAAACAAAAGAGATATTTTGGATGGGCAAGGTCATTTGCACGGCAGCATATGCCTGCTCACCCATACGAGCATAGGCAGCGTTGCACATCATCACGCCCAGTGCCCAGAATAATTCATTTAGGATCACAGTGTAACAGGTTTGAAAAAAGCGTTTGATAAAGGCAGCAGAAAGATCAAAGAGTTCACTCCATCTTGCTGCTAATAAATGGTTAGAGCGGTAGATTAAAAATAATAGTAATACCATTTCTAGGACTCGGGCTATCAAAGTGGCGATTGCCGCACCTTTCACTCCTAGTGCAGGAAAGCCGAAGTGGCCAGTGATGAACACGTAGTTGAGAAAAGTATTGCAAAGAAGACTAATGCCACTAACCGTCATGGGTAGCACGGCATTTTCCACGCTTCTTGACTGGTTGCTATAGGCAAAGCTAATGGCGGTAAATACGTAACTGAAAGCTACGATCTGTAGGTATTCCTCTCCCAATTGCACAACGACCGTATTGTCCATAAATAGGCGTAGTAACTGCGCTGGGAAGAGTAGCACTACGACTGAAAAGAATAAGGCAACCACACCTCCAGTGATGATTGTGAGACCCGTTACCCTGCGAATATTGGGAATATCTTTTTGCCCCCAATATTGGGCAGTAAAAATAGCCGCTCCACTATTGGTGCCAAACAAGAAAAGCATTAGCAAAAAAAAGATTTGATTGGCGAGTCCCACTGCGGCTAATTCTGATTGCCCTAGTTGCCCAATCATAAGGGTGTCCACCATATTTAACGAGGACGCTACGAGACTTTGCATTGCTATGGGAATAGCTAGCCGGAACATGGTGCTGTAAAACTCTCTACGATCAAGGATAAGATTCATAGGAAACCCGCCTGTTCTTTTATTTATTGGCAAACGACTATACTTAATATAACAGAATTTTACGGAAAGGGAAGCCTTTTTTGCACTGGCAAGTGGCAGTGTAGTCAATATTAATAAGCACTCCATTTCTACGTGTAAAATATGTAATATGGGAGATAGTAGGAGTATCGATGTTAAAGGACTGATGAAAAGCTCATCCTTAATATCTTAGACCGTTTTATTACGCTTGGCAAATATAAAGGATGGTTAAACCCGCCCATCCAATATCGACCGTAAAGCGGAGGTATAAATGGAGAAAAACGAAATTATCAACAAACTTAACTGGTTTTATTTTCTCGAGACAAACCAGGTCAGTTTATATACGGCGCAAAGTCACCAGGTTGAAGATATTTATATTAGAAAGACTCTACAACGGGTAGCTGCTGTAGAGCAGGGTCATGTAGATACTATTTGTGCAAAAATAAAAAAACTAGGGGGTACACCTAGTTTGATCGGTGAAACCATTGCTCCCCTTACAGGTACAACCGGAGGCTTTGTCACCGGGATAGCCGGCGTGGTCGCTTTATTACAAGCAGACATAAAGCTAGAAGAGAAGGCAATGAAAGATTATAAAGATTTTCTCCTTCGTGTTGGTGAAGACGAAGAGTTGTTTGAAATCTTGTGGGACAATTTAATTGATGAAGATTTACATACTGCTTGGTTTAGCAATAAAGTTCAAGAGCTACAGCAACAGCAATAGCATACGTATACTGTTATATTACTATGTAGGGGCGCCCAGTGGGCGTCCGTTTATTCATTAGTGGATAATTTTTCCATTGCTTGCTGCACATTAATTAATCCAGCACCTTGGTCATTTTCACCGTATGCGGGAAGAAGACCTGCTGTCTCACATAGCAAAGTTTTAGTACGAGCGGGTGTTAACATGGGGTCCTTTTCCAGTAATAACGCCACGACACCCGCACAAACGGGAGTGGCCATGGAAGTTCCAGAAAGTGATATATAGTCAGATGCGACTCGAGCACTTTTGTTTTGCTTGTCGATAAAGGATCCTGGTGAACGCAGTGACACAATGTTCACCCCTGGTGCTACTACATCGGGCTTGACTACATTGTCAGCCGTGGGGCCACGACTAGAGAAATTGGCTATTTTATCATCATTACTATTAATGGTGTTTACATCATCGAGTGCACCCACAGTAATGATTTTTGGATGATTGCCGGGAGAGTTAACTGTTCTTGTTTCTGGACCACTGTTTCCAGCTGCCACACACACAATCAGTCCTGCGTCCCAGGCCTTTTCCACGGCCATACAGACCGGATCATCCCGATAAGATTGGAACGACTCACTACCGAGGGAGAGGTTAAGAATACGAATTTTATAGTGGGCTTGATTTTCGATACACCATTGCACACCCTGAATGACCGCACTTAAGGAACCTGCACCGGTTTTACTTAACACTTTAATACCAACAATATTGGCTTTAGGGGCGGGAGCCTTATACTTTCCTGATGATTGTCGACCATTAGCGGCTGCGCACCCGGCAACATGGGTGCCGTGACCATTGTCATCATATGGTTGCGCTTTATCGTTAACAAAGTCTTTAAAACCAATAATGCGACCAGTCAATTCTGGGTGAAGGTAGACACCAGTATCGATAATGGCGATGGTCACATCTTTTCCTGTAATTTCTTGATTCCAAACCGGTTCAGACTGCACCGTTGGCGAAGCCGTATCCAGAATGGCCCGCACTTCTTCATCATACCAGATTTTAATGACATCTTTGTTTTCTGCTAAGGCACGTAACGTATTCATGTTGACTTTTGTCGCAAAGGCGTCCAATAAAGATAGGTCCTTCTGAATTGTACATCCCGTTTCGTCACTTAATGTTTTGAATGAGAGTGTAGTAAAGGAACTGTGATCTAGTTGAACAATCACTGGTATTTTGCGCAACTTTTGTAACAGTGCCGTATAATACTTATTTAAAAAACAGGGTGAGTAGCGGGCAGGACGATACCATGAGAGAACGTGCTTACGAAGCGAAGGTGCGAGTTTAGCACCATAACTACGGATCCAATGAACCTCCTGATAAATCACAAAATCCCTCCATCATAATTGATACAATACAATATGATAGAGGGAAGGGGTGCGTGCTAATTACTATAGTACGTTAAAGTGATTCACTCTGATACGGGCAGAGTGTGTCAGCAATGAATAG
>JANKMV010000098.1 GCA_024650095.1 Bacillota bacterium
CTATAATCTTATCTTCCGGTGCAGTCATGATTTTCCCACCTGAAGCACGTATGGCTTGTAGCAGTTGCCTGCCACGCAAAGGGTTCGCGATGGCAATTCCCTCTGCCATTGTGCCGCTATTAGGCACAGCTATCACAGTATCGCTATCCCTTGTAAATGCTTGTGCAAGCGGTGCACACCCTTTAGCTTGAATAGCAAGAATTTGCGGTATTTTCGCAATCAATTTCTGCTCATAAAGCTCCTTAAACCCATAGTAGATTCCTAACAACAAACTACCATTACCCACCGGTGTCACCACTACATCGGGTACATTGCCCTGTAGCTGTTCAAAGACTTCATACGCGATGGTTTTTGTACCCTCATAGAAGAAGGGATTGTAGACATGACTTGCATAAAAGCCTTCATTCCTTTTTACCGCTTGCAAGGCAGCCGCAGCCGTATCCTCCCTACTACTTTTTACGACAATAACCGTTGCACCATGCGTGGTGATCTGTTGAATTTTTTTAGGTGATGTCCCTTGGGGAAGATAAATATCACAAGCAATTCCCGCTCTGCTAGCGTAGGCGGCGATAGAAGTACCGGCATTACCACTACTATCCTGTATAACTTTTTTAATTCCCATTTCCATAGCTTTGGCTATGAGCACTACCGCTCCCCTATCTTTAAATGATAGCGTAGGCATCATGTAATCTACTTTAAGTAAAACGTTTGCTTGGTTACCAGATAAAGGGATAAGGGGCGTTAAGCCCTCCCCCATTGTGATTTCCTGCCAGCATGTAGCATCAGCTGAAAATGGCAACGCTTTTATGTAGCGAAATAATCCTCGCTGCTGAGGTAAAAGATCTTGACAGGTAAAAGTAAACTCTTCTCTACCTAGATTAAAGAGTCCGCCGCAACGACAACAATAAGGAGCTCCCCTTACCTCATACGTTTTCCTACACTCTGAACAAATATAATACATCATTATTTCTCCATTCCTACTACGGTCTCCACAGAGACAACACTCTCATTCCTTATTTAAAGTTGTATTTATACGCTTTGCCATCTTAACCTTACGATATAGATAACGTAAGGTTAAGATGGGACTCTTGGCAAGCATTCTCGGTCCTGCATAACGCATTACTTGTTTAATCTCATCTCTTTTGTTCGCTTGATAACAGTGGACCGTACATTTCGCACAGACAGGTTTTTGCTCACCAAAGGGGCATTTATTAATTCTTTCTATACTGTACTCTAGCAGGCTACTGCAGACTGTACATAGTTCACTTTTGCATGTACCATGGTTTTCGTGGCAATATATTTCCATCATTTTTCTCACTGTTTTTTCTTCAAGTCCTTTTGAAAAAGCCATTAGCCTTCCTCCGATGCTGCAATTCCATTTTTAATGATGTCAATAATCACTTTTGCTCGCGTAAACATTTCCTCATACTTACCCGTACGATAATATCCAA
This sequence comes from Bacillota bacterium, assembly GCA_024650095.1. Lineage (GTDB taxonomy): Bacteria > Bacillota > Dethiobacteria > Dethiobacterales > Dethiobacteraceae > JANKMV01. The sequence goes on from JANKMV010000098.1 coordinate 1,452, forward strand.
TTAATAGATGTAGCATCATTGTCAGGATCATCTCTATTACTAAATCGGCATCTATTGTCGCCTTGATAAGACCACGCTGCTGATCGCGCGTAATCATCTCTTTGAGTTGGTTTGTTCCCTCAGGCGATAGTGCCCGCAGTTTCATTATAAACTCGCTATCATCCACCGCCATCCGCATTCCTATTTCGTTGTATTGCGGCATTGCCTTTGCCCACGTGAGCGCGGTTTCAGTCATATGTAAAAAAGCTTGAAAAAAATCAGCATCGGGCTCTAACCGGCGAGCTTCATTAATAACGGCCAATTTTTCTTTACCAATCTCACTAATCATATAAAGATAAATATCCTCTTTATCATTGAAATATTGATAAAAGCTACCACGTGAGATTTCGGCATGCTTAATGATTTGGTTAATGGACGCTTCATTAAAACGACTGCTTGAAAACTCTTGTACGGCAGCCGCGAATATTTTTTGTTTCTTGTCATCTTTGAGGTTATAAAATGTCTCTTTTGGCACGAATCATTCACCTCTCTTACCCTATCATAACATTAAAAAAACTTAATGACAATACTGTCATGTGACATACTTGTCATATTAGGAAATATAGGTTATACTAGACACAAAGGAGGCGTTACTCATGATAAAAGTTAAAGATCTGCATTATAAATATCCCAAAAGTAAGGACTACACCATTAACGGCATTGATTTTGAAATTGAGGAAGGAGAAATTTTCGGTTTCCTCGGTCCTTCTGGCGCTGGGAAAACGACGACGCAACGAATTCTCATTAAACTGTTACGCGGATTTGAAGGTGAAATTGAGTACCAGGGTAAATCACTAGCCAGCTATGATGATGAATTTTATCAAGATATCGGCGTGAGTTTTGAAATGCCCATCTCCTTTTCCAAATTAACCGCCATGGAAAACCTCCAATTTTTTCAACAGCTCTACAAAAATAACGTTGATGTGGAGCCACTCTTACGTCGTGTAGGTTTATGGGATGACCGTAACAAAAAAGCGGGTGAATACTCCAAGGGCATGAAAATCCGCTTAAATTTTGTACGGGCGATGCTTAATAAACCCACATTTCTTTGTCTTGACGAGCCCACCAACGGTCTCGATCCTGCCAATGCCAGGATTATGAAGGATATGATCCTTGAATTTAAAAAACAAGGTGGCACAGTCTTCCTCACCAGTCATATCATGGCCGACGTGGATGAACTGTGTGACCGCGTCGCCTTTATTGCCGAAGGCAAATTGCGCGAGATAGACTCACCACGTAATCTAAAAATTAAGTATGGCAAACGCACAGTCAAAGTGGAATACCGAGAAAATGGAGATTTACTAACTCAAGAATTTACCATGGCAGATATCAAGTCCCAAAAGTTTTGCGACTTGCTTCAAAACAAGGAGATTGAAACGCTGCATAGTGGTGAAACGACACTTGAGGAGATTTTTATTAAGGTAACGGGGGTGGCGCTCCGTGTCTAGACTTTCAGTTCTAGTCAAAGGGGACTTCGATCGCCTCAACAAATACAATCTATTTACAGCACACTTCGTTACGCTTCTCCTCTGGGTTCTACTGGCATGGTTTTTGGAGGGCGCTGAGCTACGTCAGTTCATGCCATTGATCTTTCTCATGGATAGCGTGATGATGACCATTCTTTTAGTAGGTGCCACCCTTTTTTATGAGAAGAAGGAGCATACCATCAATTCCATTATGATCTCACCGGTAACGGAAAATGAATATTTGTTATCTAAAGTGATCGTCAACGCCATTAATTCGCTCATTACCGTGCTATTTATTTCCGCGGCGGTCTACTTCATGAAAGACGTCACCTATAATTACTTCTTGTTAATCCCTGCAGTTATACTGGTCACCATGGTTCACACATTGCTTGGTATTCGCCTAGCCTATAGCGCTAAGGATTTTACTTCCCTACTGGTTAATTTTATTGTGTATGCTTTATTATTTCTGATGCCCTCTATTTTTGCCTCAATTGGCGTCATTAGCCAAAAAATCGCTCAATATTTCATTTTACTACCACCGGAAACATCAAGTATCCTCATCAGCACAGGTTTCGAAGACGTTGAGTTATGGAAGATTCTCGTTAGCTATGGCTATTTACTAGTTTTGTCCTTCCTCCTCTTTCGTTTTGCGGTTAAACCCAAGTTTAACGAATATGTGATGAAAGATACGGGGGTGTAATAGATGCTACTAACGTTAGCACGATTTGAGTTAAAAAACCTACTGCGTGACAAAATGACCTTAGTCATGATTATCTATCCCTTGCTCCTCGGCGGTCTAGGTAAATATCTCATCAATAATAATCTTGTAGAAGGACCAGCACTAAGTATCACTGCAATGCTCATGGCCATAGTTTCTGGCTTTGCCTACGGTGCCATGGCAGGATTCTCACTGCTGGATGATCGTGATGATCAAGTATTTGCTTCCATCCAAATCTCACCGATTTCGCTACCCTTTTATATCGGCTTTAAGGTGATTTTCGCCTATCTTCTTGCCGTATTATCAAACTTTTTTCTCATCTGGTATATGGGGACGATTCCGCTTTCCCTTGGCAACATGTTACTAATCTCCGTATTATCAGCGCTTCAAACACCGATTATGGCCTTTCTCATCAATGCCTTTGCTCACAATAAGGTGGAGGGGTTTATCACCATGAAGGCAACCGGCCTTTTGCTCTTGTTACCCATCGGCAGCTTTTTCTTCCTCGATGCAAAAGAATGGCTGTTCGCCTTGGCTCCTGGTCATTGGACCGCTAAAGCCGTCCAATATATTTTACTGGAAGCACAAATAGATGCGGGGCTTATCTCCATGAATTTAAACTTCTACCAGTATATTTTTATCGGCATTGCCTATAATTTATTGCTGGTAGCGGTGACATTTAGGATATTTCGCAAAAATGATAACATATAAATAAAATAGGAGGTGGGGAATATGTCCGGTTTGTCCATTCTTTTCTTTCTACTGGCAGCACTCTATCTGGTGGGTACACTTCTTGAGTTTCCATTAATGTTCGACGGCAATCCTAAATCAAGATGGCTAATAGACAAGATTGGCAAGAAAAACACGAAAATCGTCTTTCTAGTTATTGCCGCAATATTCGCTTTTCTTGCATTCAAATTTAAGTAGTACCACGACTAAAGCATTACATGAACGTATATGGGCGAACAGTGTTCGTCCATATTTTTTGGTAAACAATTAAATGGCCTACAGTTAGTACTGAGTGTTGACAGAACGTATGCTACGACAAAGTATACAGGGACGCTTGCCTTAATAAAGCCTCTCTTTCATTTGGCACATTGCCATCAATGACAGCCTCTAATAGTTGATTTAGTACGTCGCCAATTTGTTTTCCTTCTGCTAATCCAATGCCCCTTAAATCATCGCCGTTAACAGCAAGCTGTTTGAGAGAATAACATTGTTGGTCCGCTATTATACAATTGACCATCGTCTCCATTTGTTGTAGTTGAGAGAGGCGAACAAGATCGTCTCTGCGGGCTAGCATGATGGCTCTTTTAAGCTGTAAAATTTCAACTACTACCACATCAGATAACTCGTTGAGCATATGCTTAATACGATTGCTTGAAAGGGTCAGCGGCAGAGCATGGTAAAGAATTAGTGTCCTGACACGCTTGATGGTCTTATGTTCAAACTTCAAACGGCTGAGTATCGCGACTGCCATTTTTGCTCCGTTACCATAATCGAGAACATATTCCCCTTCGTCTTCGTAGCCTAAAGTATGTAAGAGTGCAGCAAGCCGCAAGCTCAATACAGCGGGCACATAGCCGACCACTTGCGCTTCATATGCTAACCCACACTTCTCGCTTTTATTTTTTGCATCCCCACTCAGTAATAATTCTGGAATAAAAACACCAAGGATATCTACAGATTCTAGGAGTACCTGCTTGGCACCTTGGCCACATAACAGTTTTCTTACCTCGGCCCCAAGGCGCTCATTGGCAACCGCTTGGAGGAGCATTTTATACCTGTGCATGCTTTTAGCCGTCTCTTGCTCTATGGTAAATTGCAATGTTGCGGCTAAACGCAGGGCCCTTAAAATTCGTAAGGGATCTTCGCAAAAACGTTGGGCAGGGCGACCGACACTCTTAATTCTGCGATTTTGTAGGTCGATGACCCCGTCAAAAAAATCGATCAGCCCACTGTGCGGGTGATAGGCCATAGCATTGATGGTGAAATCTCGATGGCACAAATCATTTTGCAAACCACCACCTATGCTCTTAATCTTCTTTGTAACTTTACTAGAGTTACCACCGCGAAATGTGCTAATCTCAATGGGCATACTATCTATGATCACCGTGAGGGTACCGTGCTGCAATCCGGTGTCAATGATGCGATATGAAGCAAATGTTTCTTTTACTTGCTCGGGTAAAGCATTTGTGGCGATATCATAGTCTATCGGTGTTAGTTCAAGCAGAGCATCCCGCACACAACCACCAACTAAATACGCTTCATAGCCACATCGAGTCAGAAGTGACAGTGCAAGTTTGACCCGAATGGGCACAGCAATTTTCATCTGTTTCAACCTCACTCTAAGAATAAGTATCATCAACCACTGAATAACTTCTCGTCACTGACAAAAAATAAGACATACAAGATCCACGACCTCTACAACACCAATTTCAAGAAGATCTTGCTGATAAATTTAAATGGGAATACCTTGAACAAGGGCCCAAAGTATGGCGAGTAGCCATTATGCGCACACTTGATCACTAACCGTCTAAAGTAAAAGAGCCTGCAAGAGGCTCTTTTACTTTATCCTATTTTATTACTTTTCCGCAATTAATGTTTTTTCAATCCGTATCTTTATTTGTATGCCATATTTCATCTGCCACAGGTGCCCACGCCTTTGCCATCTCATGGCATTTATCAGTAAGCGCTTCCACTTGCTCTAAATCTAACATTTGCGTGGATGAGGCCTGGGTATTCTGAACCATTGCTCGTAGTTTGTCCGGGTTGTCTAAAAGCGGGCATGGGCGCAAATGATTGTCATTAAAGGGCTGATTTTGACTATACTGCTGAAAAAGAGGTGACTTCAACACTTCTAAGAGGCTAGACTGGTTAATGTTGCGATCGGAATAATGGATAAACGCACAAGGTTCAGCATCACCGTTAGCATTAATATGAAAATATTTTCTCCCACCGGCAATACAGCCGTGGACATATTCACCATCATTCCAAAAGTCTAAGAGGAATATTGGTTTCTCGGCACGAAATTTTCTCACCTGATGATACATATATTTTCTCTGCTCCGGTGTTGTTAGCAGTGACAAGTCGGCATTTTCACCCAGTGGCATGTAGGTGAAATACCACCCGAAATAGCAACCTTTATCAATGAGAAAATCAACATAATCATCTGAACCGACCACTTGGGCATTTTGGCTATGATAACAGGTAGAAAAGCCGAAGACCACACCATACTTATGTAGAATGTCCATGGCATGGATTGCTTTTTTAAACGTGTTTTTGCCTCGACGCAAATCTGTTTCTACTTCAAAGCCTTCGATGCTAATGGCAGGAACAATATTGCCAACGGTGACCAGTTGTTCCGCCACGGCTTCATCGATCAAAGTACCATTGGTAAAGGGTAGGAAAATACAATCATTATGCTTACGGGCAAGCTTGACTATATCATCTATCCGCAGAAATGGTTCGCCTCCAGAAAACAAGTACATGTACATGCCGAGCTCCTTACCTTCGGATACAATTCGATCTATTGTCTCATAAGATAAGTTGGCAATTTTGTTGTATTCTGCGGCCCAACACCCTTTACACTTCAAGTTGCAGGCGGCTGTGGGATCCATCAAGATAGCCCAGGGGATGTTACAGCCTTCTTGCTGTCTTCTTTCCTCGATGGTAGGTAGTCCTACGAGACTTGCGTTGATAAAAAAGTTTGTTAATACC
>JANKMV010000099.1 GCA_024650095.1 Bacillota bacterium
GGTTTTCTCCCTCTAGTTGTATAAGCAGGGTCGCAGCTTCTGTTCCTTGCTCAATGGGAGCAGTTAGTGATTTCTCTTCGGTTACCACAAGCTCTAGGTCATCTTCCCGCCCGTTTGGTATCAGGATGGAAACATCCTCAGCTACTGTCAGTGCTACCGTTTGTTGTTTGCCATCGGTGACAGGAATTTCTCCCACTGTCTCATCCTTAGCGACGACTTGCGTCAAGGTAAAATTTTTGAAACCATAGTTTAGTAACTCTTGGCTTGCAAGAAGTCGCTCCTGGTTATCCTTGGTATTAAGCGTTACTGATATGAGACGTATGCCGTTTTGTAGGGCTGTTCCAGCTAAACTATAGCCCGATTCTGGTGTCCAGCCCGTCTTTAATCCATCCGCACCAGCAAAGCGACCTAACAATGGATTGCGGTTTTGCTGTTTGATACCCCCGTAGGTAAATTCACGCTGCGCTTCAAACTCGAGAATACGAGGATGCTTGACTATCAACTCACGGGCAAGAATAGCAACATCGCGTGCACTCATGTAATGATTTGTTGCCGGAAGTCCGTTGGAATTTTGGAACTGTGTATTGATCATACCCAGTTCTTGTGCTCGTTGGTTCATCCGCTGCACGAAGGCTTCCTCACTGCCACTAAGCAACTCTGCCATGGCAACACAGCCGTCATTGGCGGAGACAATGGAGATGCCCTTGATTAGTTCCTCCACTGATACTTCAGTGTCAACTTGCAGATACATGGTGGATCCTTCCTTTTGCCAAGCCCGTTCGGAAACCACAGTTGTTTGGTCCCACTGGATTTCATCACGTTCCAAAGCTTCAAAGGTTAATAATAGAGTCATAATCTTCGTTAGACTAGCTGGGGGACGTTGCTCATCTGCATTCTTTAGATACAAAAACTGTCCTGTGGATGCTTCCATCAAGACAGCAACACCGGCGACTGTTTGGAAGTTTTGAGCAGCAGCGGGTATGGCGGAAAATAGAAGCAGTAAAGCAAGCAACAACGAAAGTACACTTTTTTTCTTCATCGACTACGCCTCCTGGAGCAGAAACTTTTACATACGTATATCTTATACGAAAACAGGTGAGAGAATCCAGAGAAAAGAGTAGGGAAAAATAACAATATTTCTTAATACTTTCACGTATGGCTGGTAACACATGTAAAAGAGTATTAAAATTGTGAAACCAGTCTTCATCATGTATAATAGGGTTACTTATGTTACATAGAAAGTGGGGAGCACTGTGAGCGATGGATTAATTCTAGTTGTGGACGACGAAGAACATATTCGAGATCTTGTCCAAATGTATCTAGAAAAGGATGGATTCTCAGTAATCATGGCAGCTGATGGTGAAGATGCGGTACAAAAAGTAAGAACGCTCCACCCACAATTAATCATCCTTGATATTATGTTGCCAAAAATGGACGGCTGGGATGTATGCCGCGAAGTGCGAAAAATTGCGGAAACGCCCATTATCATGCTTACGGCAAAAGGAGAAGAGTTTGATAAAGTTTTAGGCTTGGAACTTGGAGCAGATGACTATCTGACAAAACCATTTTCACCTCGAGAACTGGTGGCCAGAGTTAAAGCTATTTTACGACGAGCTGTAGCAGATGACACCAATCAAAACGAGGATGTAGTGTCCATACCTGGGCTAAACATTAACCAAACCTCCCGTGAAGTACATGTGGGGGATCGTGAGGTTACCTTGACTCCCAAAGAGTTTGATTTACTTTGGTTTATGAGCAAAAACCCCGGCAAAGTGTTTACCCGCGAGCAGCTCTTGACTGCCGTTTGGGGCTATGATTATTATGGTGACTTACGCACTGTAGATACGCATATCAAGCGGTTGAGAGAAAAGGTGGAACGGGAGGGACCCGAAATTACCACCTATCATGTAAAAACCATATGGGGCGTCGGCTATAAATTTGAGGTGCACGCGTAATGAAAGCCAATATTTTTACGAAATTATTAACGACGTACTTGGTGATCATTTTGATCACCTTGTTTGTTGTTGGCCTTTTATTTACACAACTTTTTCAGAATTACTTTTACAATGCGAGAGAAAATGAATTACTTGCCAAAGGGCAAGAGGTAGCGGATATCTTCTCGGCGCAACTATTAGGCTTACAAGACCCTAGAATCACCAACGATCTATTATTTGCACTGGATCGTTTTCTTGATGCGCGTGTCCACCCTGTGGACAAGTCTATGTTGGGATTAGCAACATGTCCCGGTTTTGAAGAAATGGGTTTGCCGTTAACAGTGGACGAGCTAGAACTTCTTCTTCAGGGGCATCCTGTGGCTAAACGGGGGTATCATTCGGTATCGCGGGAACAATTAGCCACGGTAGCTGTACCTATTATGGTGATGGATGAAGTTGCCGGGGCTGTTTTTCTCAATGCGCCCTTGACTGGTATTTCCCATACTGTTTCTCAAGTACAAGGTCTTGTCTTTTACGCAGCTCTTTTGGCCACCTCGTTGGCCATGGTTGTGGGCTATTACATGTCTAAATCCATTTCACATCCCTTGCAACAGATGAACCGTGCTGCGCTGGAAGTGGCAGGGGGAAATTATCAACAACAGGTTAAGGTCACTTCTTCAGATGAAGTGGGGCAACTGGCGCATTCATTTAACCACATGTCGTCCACTCTCTTCCAAACGGTGGAGGCGCTGTCGCAGGAAAAAGCAAAACTAGAAAACATTATGATTAGTATGAATGAAGGTGTCGTGGCCATCGACCAGCAAAATCGGATTTTATTAGCGAATCCGCAGGCCCAGCAGCTTTTACGTCTGCAAAAAGCAGACCTTACAGGACAAAAAATCACCACACTGTTACCGGATTCGGCAATGCCGAACCTCTTTTCGGATGTGATGCAATCCGACGAATCTCACTCTCATGAATATACCGAAGAGGGGGGGAGAATCCTTTCCTTGCAAGTGGCCCCTCTGCGACGTGGAGAAATCATTTGGGGGGCTGTGGGTATTTTGCAAGATGTGACACAGGTACGGCATCTAGAACAAATGCGTCGTGATTTCGTGGCTAATGTTTCGCATGAATTGCGCACCCCCATGACATCCATTCAAGGCTTCGTGGAAGCATTACTCGATGGTTTTGCGCAAGACCAAAAGAGCCAAGATCGCTATTTACAGGTAATTTTGGATGAAACCATTCGTTTAAATCGCTTAGTCAATGATTTGCTAGATTTATCTAGGTTAGAAACAGGGCAGGTTTCCTGGCCAATGGAGCCGCTCGCTTTGCCCGCGCTAATAGCCCAAGTCGCAACAAAGCTATCTTCACAGTTTGAAAGGCAGGCACTCACTGTGAAGATAGAGGTCCCAGGCAATTTGCCATGGGTGCTGGGTAATCGTGATCGGATTCAACAGGTTCTCATTAATTTATTAGGCAACGCCATCTCTTTCACCCCTAGTGGTGGAACCGTTACACTCGCTGCGTCTGATGAAGGGGATAAGGTACGGATTCGTGTTACGGATAATGGCGTGGGTATCCCTGAAGAAGAGCATGAGAAGATTTGGCAACGTTTTTACAAGGTTGATAAGGCGCGTACACGTAGGCTCGGCGGGACAGGATTGGGGTTATCCATCGTCAAGCAAATTATAGAAGCTCATGGTGGCACAGCTGACCTTGAAAGTAGCCCCGGTAGTGGTTCTACCTTTTCCTTCACCCTCCGGCGGTATGAAGATCCGGAGTCGTAAATCCAGTAAAAAATCTCTAGCGACGTAACCGTTAGGGATTTTTATTTTTCACATGCTCTAGCGTTGAATTTTTACTCTAATACATGCAAGCAATTAATGTTTAAATATCTTATTGTTATGAGAATAAAGGAAGGTTTTCTAAGGCTGATAGCGAACTTTGTGATAATGAGTCGGATGACGAAACACTATATTTTAGTGCGCTAGCAAGAGTTTCCTGCACGCAAACCGTTGAAAAGTGCCTGTAAGCTAGTAAATCTACGATAAATCGTATAATAAGCAGTAATTGGTATATAATATTTTAAGCGTGTACGTCTTTATCATATATAAAAGAAGGAATCAATCAAGCAATGTAGAAATTAAAAATTGTAGAAATTTTTGGGTAGCGTTTGACGCCAGATTGTGTGTCAGGCAAAGGAGGAAGAATAAATGTACGGGGCGCAGAGAGGCTAAGCACGCTTTGTTACGTTGCTGAACGACGACCTCGTCTCTCTACTTAGGGATGAGGTCTTTTAAATGACATGTTGCCTTTCACGCTGTTTAGCAGGAATTAGCACAATAACGGCGAATAAATAAGCTTTGGCTCTTAGAGTGCATGAAATGCAGGTGACACGGATGGAAGGAAATCTCCCCGAAGAGTTTATTGAAGATATACGAACTCGTTTTGATATCGTGGAGTTAGTGGCTCAGTTTGTTCAACTTAAAAAGTCTGGTCGTAATTACTTTGGTCTTTGTCCTTTTCATAATGAAAAAACACCTTCCTTTAGTGTATCACAAGAGAAGCAGATTTTTCATTGTTTCGGGTGTGGCGAAGGCGGCAATGTTTATACCTTTCTTATGAAAATGGAAGGACTTGCTTTCCCAGTGGCAGTGCGAGAACTGGCTCAGCGAGCAGGCATTGCGATGCCCGAGTCTACGTTCTCACCTGCGATGCAGGGGGCAGAACTTGCTAAAAAGCGTCTCCTCGAGCTCATGAAGCTAGCTAGCCGCTATTATCAGTACATGTTAAAGCAGCCAAGTGGTCGGCCTGCATTACAATATTTACATGAACGTGGTTTAAATGAAGAAACCATGGAGCGATTTAGTCTTGGCTTTGCACCTGATGCTTGGAGAGGGTTAAAGACTTTTTTGCAGCGTAAAGGATTTAAAGAAAAGGAATTACTCGAGATCGGTCTTCTCATCGCAAACGATAAAAGCTCTTATGATCGTTTCCGTGGACGTATTATCTACCCCATTGCTAATCAACGTGGAGATATGATCGCCTTTGGTGGTCGTGCCCTTGGAGACGGGCAGCCCAAATATTTAAATTCACCTGAAACGCCATTATTTGAGAAAAGTAAAACATTATATGCTCTAGATGTTGCACGGGAGTCGATACGTCGTGAAAAGAAAGCTGTAATTTTTGAAGGCTATATGGATGTAATTGCAGCTCATCAAGCAGGTATTCCCCAAGCAGTGGCATCGTTAGGTACCTCCCTAACAGAAGCGCAAGCGCGGCTGTTGCGTAACCAGACGGAAGAGGTCGTTATTGTCTATGATGCCGATGCGGCAGGACAAGCTGCAACATGGCGTGGCTTACAGATCCTACGGCAGGCAGGTTGCCTTGTCAAAGTAGGACGATTACCCCAAGGGCTAGATCCAGACGATTTTATCAGACGTTTTGGCGGTGATGCGTTTAAAAAAGAAGTCATTGAGCAAGCACTGTTACTTGTGGATTATCAACTGATGAATTTAGTTGAACAATATAATGTAGAAAAAGATGATGAACGAATTCAGCTCTTTACGAAAATGACAGATGTCCTAGCTTCGGTTGATAATGCGATGGAACGCGAAGATTATGTCCAGAAAGCAGCAACTCTAATTAAACTTCCGGCTTCGGCTATTCGAGAAGAATTAACGAAAAACCAACGGCAAAAAAAATCCCATGTACGCAGACCGGAACAGCTACGCCTATTACCCAAGCAAGGGGCAACTGAAAAAGCACCTTTGCAAATTCTTGCTCTGTGGGCTCGGTTCCCTTCTCTTATCCCAGCTTCAGCACTTGAGTTAACAAGCGAGGATGTACCGAGTGAGTTAAGAGACGTGTTCGTCACAGCACAAAGTAATAATATTTTTTCCCCGTCCTTATTGCTTGATATATTACCCCATGAAAAGTACCGGCAGATGTTAAGCCGTTTGTTGATAGATGAAGACTATGATGAAAAGACCGCAAAAAAAGCGTTAGATGATTGCGTGAAATATTTAAAATGTGTCCGTATAGCCCTGCAGCGCAAGGAGATAGAGGCGCAAATGGCGAATTTGGACTCTGTCGCCGCGAAGGGGGAAATTGCTGAGTTGTCAAAGAAATGGCTAGCATTGCGTAAAATGGAAGAAAGCATAAATCAAGCCAAGGAAGGAGGGAAAGGTGTTGGGTAAAGATATGGGAAAAGAAAAAGAAGAAGAAAAGAAGAAACAACAGCTTAAAAAAATACATGATGAACTTATAAAGCAAGGGAAAAAACGCGGTCTTCTTACCTACAAAGAAATTATTGAACCACTGCAAGAGCTGGACTTATCTCCGGAAGAAATTGACGAGTTTTACGACCACCTCTCCCGCCTTGGTGTCGATGTCGTCGACGATGCAAGCGATGACGATGAAATAGAACCTCTTGAAAATGATAAAGCCGATGATAGCACAGAGGAAGAAACTGAAGTGGAAGTAGACCTCTCCGTGCCTGATGGGATTAGCGTTAATGATCCCGTGCGCATGTATCTTAAAGAAATTGGTAAAATTCCGCTTTTGACTTCGGATGAAGAAATAGAGCTTGCACTACGTATGGAACAAGGCGAAGAAGATGCGAAACGTAGTTTGGCAGAAGCTAATCTGCGGTTAGTGGTGAGCATCGCTAAAAAGTATGTTGGTCGTGGTATGTTATTTCTAGATTTAATCCAAGAAGGAAATTTGGGACTCATTAAAGCGGTGGAAAAATTCGATTATCGTAAAGGCTTCAAATTTAGCACCTATGCAACTTGGTGGATTCGGCAAGCCATTACCAGAGCCATTGCGGACCAGGCTCGAACAATTCGTATTCCTGTGCATATGGTGGAAACGATTAATAAGTTAATTCGTGTTTCTCGTCAGTTAGTGCAGGAACTAGGGCGCGAACCCGCTCCCGAAGAAATCGCCCACGTCATGAACATTACGGAAGAGCGTGTACGAGAAATTCTAAAAATAGCCCAAGAACCTGTTTCTTTGGAAACCCCCATTGGCGAAGAGGATGATTCCCATTTAGGTGATTTTATCGAAGATCAGGATGTACAAGCGCCCGCAGAGGCTGCTGCATTTGAGCTATTAAAAGAACAGCTAGATGATGTTTTGGAAACGCTTACTCCACGGGAGAAGAAAGTGCTAACACTTCGTTTTGGCTTAGAGGACGGACGTTCTCGCACACTGGAAGAAGTAGGTCAAGTCTTTGGTGTGACTCGGGAGCGTATTCGCCAGATAGAAGCTAAAGCACTTCGCAAGCTCCGTCACCCCATGCGTAGTAAACGTCTAAAAGATTATTTAGAGTAACTTCCAATATACACCTTTATTTTGGGGTTGACGAATACGGGTACTATACGCTATAAT
>JANKMV010000009.1:0-5606 GCA_024650095.1 Bacillota bacterium
AAAACCGTTCATACAACTCTCTCCCTCCCGGAATGTAAATTGTAGCTAGAGAAGCTGCGTCAGCCGCCGAGATCACAACGCGGTCCCAAATAATTTCAGCCATCCGCTCATCAATACCCATGACCGGTGCAAGAACGAGGCGTAGATGAGGGCGTTTAGCTACTTCAATGGCAAGAATTTCAGGAAAATCTTCTTTAATATGGACGCCTTCATATAAGAAAACAGGCACAATGGTGATTTCTTCTACACCCTCTTCATCAAGTTGAGCAATGGCTGTGTGCACATCGGGTTGGGCAAGCTGGAGAAAAGCGTGTGCCAAAATACTACCCGGCCGCTTCCTACTGACTAAAGCTTCTAAGCGGAATAGCGCATCGTTAGCTTCCGCGCGCCGACTCCCATGCCCCACTAATAAGACTGCTGATTTCATCGTATCTCCTCCTTAATGACCGCAACGACTATCATACTTGATTATAGCTAATCGTTTACAATTGTAATTCTTTTCTCATTGCCACAATGATTTGTGCCGGTGTACATACGTCCCCCGCAGTGACAGGCCGTCGGACTAAAACAATGGGGATCTTACACTCCCTAGCGGCAGCGATTTTTTCCCAAGTGCCCCCAGTCGCGCCACTCTCCTTGGTAATGATCACATCAGCAGTGTACTGTCGAAATAGCGCGACGTTAAGTTCTTGGGAAACAGGTCCCTGCACTGCCACAATATTCGCTGGGGTAAGACCAAGGCTATGGCAGTGACGGACACTATCTTGGGCGGGAAGCACACGCGCCACCACCTTATGTGTTGGTGATAATTCCGCCAAACACTCTGCTAAATGTCGAGTACCAATGGTCAGAAAAATAGTGCGACCTAACCGTGCTGCGATGCGTGCTGCCGCGGGGAAATCTGACGCCCAATAAACGCCATTACCTGCTTCAATGGGGGTCTGAGGACGCTCGTAACGCAAGTACAAAATTTTCGTTTCTGTTGCAGCCTCACGCGCTTGTGCAGACGCATTCTCTGCAAAGGGGTGCGTTGCATCCACCAACACTCGAACCTCTTTAGCGCGGATGAAAACGGCCAGTTGCTCTGCATTCATGGCTTCTTCCACAACCACACAGCCACCTTGTTGACGCAAGAGTTGAGCGCCATAGGGTGTCACCGCAGTTGCCACAATCATAGTGTGGGGAAAAGTGGCATGGATCGATGCTACCAGTTGCCTTGCATCCCGGGTACCCCCCATTAATAAAATCATAGTGCATATCCCCGTGGTGTAACCATGCGTCCATGTAACACTTTTGTCTGGCTGTTACCGACTATGACTGTGGTTGTCATATCCACTTGTTCATTATCTAATGCTGCAAGGGTGCTTATCACAGCTTTTTGCCCAATGCGCCCAATGTTTTTGACATAGCCTGTGGGCGTACTGCCACTACGATATTTGAGAATTATATCTTGGGCGATGCGCAAATGACCAGCCCTGCCACGACTGCGCGGATTGTAAAGGACAATGACAAAATCGGCTGCTGCCGCAGCCTCTAATCGTTTGGCGATGGTTTCCCATGGTGTCAGTAGATCGGAGAGGCTGACAATGGCGAAATCATGGATGAGGGGTGCACCCAAAGCCGCCGCAGCAGACGTGGCGGCGGTGACACCTGGAATAATATCAATAACGAGTTCTGGCGGAGCCACCTCTAATACGGGTCCCGCCATGCCATAAACACCAGGATCACCGCTGGAGATCACAACGACCTGCTTGCCTTGCAGCGCTTCATCCACAGCTAGCTTGGCACGATCTGTTTCTTTCTTCATGCCAGATGCCACCACAACCTTATTTTCAAGTAATGGTTTTATGAGTTGGATGTAGGTGATGTACCCCACCACCACATCGGCATCTGTTAGTGCTTGAGACGCCTGGGGTGTTAATAGTGCGACGTCTCCCGGTCCGAGGCCAACCACGGAAATTCGGCCTCTGCCACCGCTATGGTTATTTGCTTCAACTGTTGTTTGCTCACTAGCAGCTTCTTGCTCTGGGCTGCCAGCATTGCTGTCGGTACGCATACCGCTCCCACCCCCATTTTTTTTTCTACAAACGCTGACGTCTTGCATGAAATATCCGCTGCTCGTATCTCTTGGGCACTAAAAAAGCGAATAGGCACATTACGCTCCTGTGCTACCGCCAAGAGCCCCACTTCATCCTGCTTAACATCGATACTGGCCAGTTGCGCAATACATGTAGTCGATAGATTATGCTTGCTAAATACTTCTTCTATGGCGGCGTTAAGCCGCTCTGCAGATACACCACGCCGGCACCCCACGCCCACATGCAGGTTAGGAGGACGCAGCATAAGATCATCCTGCCCGAGCCCAGCAAGTTCCCTTTTATTTGTTACCACCGCTCGATATGGATACTCTGTACTTTGATGGGCTAGATTCGCAAGGGGTAAAATGGCAAGCCCTGAGAGATCGCCGAAAACGTGTACAGGCAAATCACTATATACAGCCACCGTCGTACCCCGAAGCATGGCGGCATTATATTCTTTCACCCTATTAAAGGGCTCAACGGTCAACCCTAACTCATACGCAATGACATCCACTGCTCGCAAGCCGCTTACGTCTGTGGCTGTGGTAATCACGGGTGTGGCTCCAGTAATGGTAGCGATATGATGAGCCAACTCATTGGCCCCACCCATATGACCGGAAAGAAGCGAAATGGCAAAATGACCACCTTCATCCAACACCACAACCGCAGGATCACTTTGCTTACTTTCTAGGTACGGTGCCAGCATGCGGATGGCAATGCCGGTGGCCATAATTAGTAGTAGTTTCTTTTTAGTGCTAAACAAGGAAGACAGAGTCTCCCGTAATCCGCTAAAGGGTGTAGCTAAATCCGTCGCTTCTAACAAAGCATCGGGTAAATACACGGCGAAACCCGTCTTCATGCCCACATCCAAAGCAAGCTCTCTACCCCGTGGGGTAATGGCTACGATGGCTCCATTCATTCACCACTACCTACTCGGTACCCATGGGTGAATTCAGGGGCATACAGTCGGGAGGGGATGACATCTTCCTCTCGCAAAAAGTCACCTACTAAAATCATCGCTGTTTTGGTTATGCCCGCGTCTGCCACTTTCTTCGCAATATCTGAGAGTGTACCCCGAATGACTCGCTCCGCCGGCCAACTTGCTTTTTCCACCACAGCAACGGGCGTATCCGTTGCATAGGCATGCCGCAGCTCACGGGTCACCTGCTCCATCATGCCCACACTGAGAAAAATACACATGGAAGCGCGATGCGCTGCCAACGCTTGCAGCCTTTCTTTTTCCGGCACGGGCGTCCGGCCAGCCAAGCGCGTAATAATTACAGTTTGAGAAACTTCAGGGATGGTTAGCTCGCGCTTAATGGCGGCTGCCGCAGCGGCAAATGAAGATACGCCGGGGACGGTTATGGTATCAATGCCTGCAGCACGTAATAGGTCGGCCTGCTCTTGAATAGCACCAAATAACGAGGGGTCACCTGTATGTAAACGTACCACCCTTTTTCCCCGAGCTTGTGCTTCCTTGATTAACGTAATAATTTGCGGTAAATCCAGGCCAGCACTATCAATAATCTTTGTCTGATGTCCGGCATGAACTAAAATATCTGGATTTACCAGTGAACCCGCATAAATGATGACGTCCGCTTCTCGTAGCAGACGAGCACCTTTTAATGTGATAAGTTCCGGGTCTCCGGGCCCGGCCCCGACAAAATATACAGTCATCAATTCCTCCTCCTCTTGGCGATTAGTAGAGACAAATAATCTATGGCTTTATCACGATAGGCAAAGGGGTCATTCGTCCAAAATTCATCTTTACTACCCACACGACTCACTAAATACGCTTCGTGCGCAAAGCCTGTTCGTTCTAATAGTGCCAGCGTCTCCTCATATGCGGATGATACTTTCAAAAAGACAACCGTATCCACATAGCGAGACAAACCTATAAAATCATCAACCGATATAGGTACGGGCACAATGGCTAGACGTTCATTCTTTTCCACCAACGGCACCTTGATCAACGCGGCAGCGGCAGTGAAAGAAGAAATACCAGGAATGACTTCAACTTGTACACTGGGTGCCAAAGAGCCTAAACACTTCATGAGATAACCAAATGTGGAATAAAGGAGGGGATCACCAATGGTCAAAAATGAAACGGTCCCATACTCTGCCACAAGCTGGGCGACGCGACTAGCCGCCTGCTCCCAGTGTTCTTGCAACTCTTTTTCATCCCTCGTCATGGGAAACAATAATTCTTCCACAATAGCCGTAGCGGGTAAGTGCGCTTTAGCTGCCGAGTAGGCCACGCTCGTGCGCTCCACTTTCGACTTTGGTACGCAAATTACAGATGAGGCAGCCAGTGCTTTCGTGGCCTGCTCTGTCAGGTAGGTGCTCTCACCAGGGCCTACGCCTATGCCATATAAAATACCCATCGTTTCTTATGCCTCCTTTTGTGCACTCATAATCCATACTCCATTTTGAGCCCGAAAGTAATCTTCCCTGCCCAACTTTTCCAGTTGCGCACTTTGAATATACATGCCCGCTCGGTTGCAAAAGGGAGCATTCGATAATACTTGCAGTGTTCGTACCAAATTACGTGGAGAAAGCACGTTGACCACAATAAATCCCCCGGGCGCTAATCTTTGTCCACAATGGGCAAGAATTTCAGCCAACTGTCCCCCACTACCACCTACTATAATACGTTGAGGCGTAGGTAATGTACGGAGGGCCGCTGGCGCCTCCCCGGCTACGATCGTGATGTTTTCCACACCAAAACGCTGGCAGTTCTCTGCAATTAAAGCAATTCCCGCTTCATTGCGTTCGATGGCGTACACCTTTCCTCCTGTGGTGATCAGTGCAGCCTCAACAGATAAAGAACCCGTGCCCGCGCCCACATCCCACACGACTTGCTGCTGTTGCAGACGAAGTTGTGCCATGGTTAAAATACGTATTTCACGTTTTGTCATAGGGACTTTTCCCCGTATAAACTCATCATCCGGAATACCCGGCACGGCATATGGCCAGCGCTTACTCATTTAAAATCACCATTACACAGTCTCCCTCTTCGTCTTCATGTAGTAATTGCAAGCGCGTTACTTCGATGCTTTCTCTCAAGGTCGTAAGATGGCGACATAATGCAACCTTGGCATCTTGTGCACCTGCGTTTAGGAGAAGAGCTGCGATTCGACCCGGCGTCCAAACACCATCGGTGAGAATCGCCTTTTTGGCATTAGTAAGAAGGAGTGGTAAGAGCTCGTGCGCATTACGACCGTGGGCTGATAATAGCAAAGCGTCCTGCCATGGTTCACCTAAACGAGCAAAGGCAACTTGCACCGATGAGACACCAGGAATGACTTCTAATTCCTCCGCCTTAAAGTGACGGCGCAAATATGCAAGCAAACTATGAAAACCCGGGTCGCCTGATACCAAAACAGCCACCTTCTTGCGTTGAGCCTGTGTGCGAATAATTTCGGCCAACCCGTCCAATTTACCGGTGATAGGTATGATTTCTTTTTGTAAATGCACAAAAGGAGTGGTTGCCCGTGCACCGCCCACTATCACATCTGTGGTCTGCAC
>JANKMV010000009.1:5616-18134 GCA_024650095.1 Bacillota bacterium
CAATGGGCAGGATATATTCTTCTCCTCCTGGACCGGTGCCCGCCACTACTATTTTATTCATAGGAATTCACCTCGCACCACTGATGTGATCGCTCATCTTGTGCAATAATAACGCTTGCCAAATTCAGTAGTATACAGCCCACCTGTAAGGAACCACCGGCGATCTTTTCCGCGCGTCGAGCCGCCGCAGTGGCTACAGCTGTAAGTACCGCTTGATATCCATGTTCCTGCAAATATGCGGCTGATTCTTCGGCCGTATTATGTGACATTAATTCTACCAGGGCATTTTTGGGTACATCCAAGAGAGCGGCATGGGCCACCAGTGTTTCACGCCGCGCATCGGCGATGGAACTATGAGTTTCAGTGATGCCTGCTGCCACCTTTACAAGTTTCCCAATATGTCCGTACAGAAGTACCTCCTCTATGCCCTTGGCAGCACATGCTTTGAGCATATAGCCAATAAAGTTGCTGGTGACCACGACTGCGTCCTCCACCACAGGTAAGTGGGACAAAGCGTTGCTCTTCCCCATTTTCCCCGGTGTTAGTACCAAGCGGCGAATACCTGCGGCCAAGGCCACATCTATTTGCGGCAAAAGTGAGCGTTTAAAGGCATCTGCTGACATGGGTTCCACAATGCCGGTGGTTCCCAGAATGGAAATCCCCCCCACAATACCCAATTGCGCATTCAGTGTACGTTTGGCCAACTGGCGCCCTTCTGGGACTGTAATGGTAATGGTTACCCCTGAATCAGGTGGGAGCACACTTTGTACCGCAGCCAATATTTGTGCCCGCGGCCCAGGATTAATGGCATAATCACCCACGGGTACTGCCAATCCGGGCTTTGTTACCCGGCCGACACCCTCTCCACCCAGCAGCGTGATTTTCTCCGCTTGCCCCGGGCGTGCTTCGGCGATAATTAACGCTTGATGTGTCACATCAGGATCATCACCCGCATCTTTGCGGATACCGACACGAACGAAACCATCTTTCTGCTCCACTAGTACCAATGGCAATGTCAGATGAAAACCGGCTGGGATATCCAGTTCTATTTCAGTCATATTTTGTCTGTGATGCAACAGGTACGTAGCTGCTTTAGCGGCTGCGGCAGCCGTAGTGCCCGTGGTAAAACCGGCTCGTAGCATCGTTCCATCTACTTGTTGATATGTAGGTAACATCGTTCCCTCCCCTACTGCTTTACACAATTTTGTTTCGCAATACATTGCCGCAAGAATTCTGTATCCATATTTTCTCTTACCGCTGCAGCCAACATAGTATAGGAGTGTTCCCGCTTTTCTCGTGCGGAAAGACTTTGCTTTTGCACAAGTGGAGGTAGGTGATATGTTTGCCGCACTTGTGCCAAATACCCTTGGCGAAACAGTGCCGAATCAAACAGTCCATGTAAATATGTGCCCACCACACGACCGTTATCCATGCATGCCCCATCCTCATATCTGCGTCCTTGTTCATCCACCAGTTGAGCAAAAGGTGCCGCCGCTAACCGGTGGGAATGGCCTAGGTGGATTTCATAACCTTCAAGAGGGACACCTTCTCGTAGCGTTTTCCCAGTTACACGGCTGGTCGTTTTCTTATAGGTAAATTCAGTTTCCACTGGCAACAACGCTAACCCATCTTCAGTGCCACCAACGCCATCGACCCCCGCCAGGTCAGTGATTGTATGCCCTAGCATTTGGTACCCACCACAAACGCCCATCACAAAGCAACCATTCTTGTCCGCGGCCAAAACAGCCTCAGCGAGCCCACTCTCTTTTAACCAGCGCAGATCTGCTATTGTATTTTTTGTTCCCGGCAGTATGATCACGTGTGGCTGGCCAAGTTCTTTCTTGTTTGTCACATATCGCACACGCACACCTTGCTCTTCCGCAAGACTGTGAAAATCGGTAAAGTTGGAAATACGGGGAAAGCGAATTACCACTATATCCATATCCCACGGTTGTGATCTCCCGTTGCCTAGATTCAAGGAATCTTCCGCTGGTAAGGAGAGCCCGTCTAGATGTGGGATAACACCTAACACTGGTTTCTTGATGATTTCTTCAAGCATGTCCAGTCCAGGCTGTAATCGATCACGCATGCCACGAAAGCGGTTAACTACGATCCCCTCAATCCGTTGGCATTCCTCCTCATTTAACAAAGCCAATGTACCGGCAACATAGGCAAACATTCCACCCCGGTCAATATCGGATATCAGTAATACAGGCGCCTTCACGGCGATTGCTAAGCGCATATTCACTATATCGTGGTCACGTAAATTGACTTCTGCAGGACTTCCTGCCCCTTCAATCACTACGATGTCAAAGCGTTGACGTAAGCTCTCTAATGCCGCTAAGACGTGGGGAAAGGCCGTTCTTTTGTAATTTTGATATGCTTGAGCACTCATATCTTGCACCACACGACCATTAACCACAACTTGCACATCAATATCAGAGATCGGTTTTAACAAAATAGGATTCATCTCGACCGTAGGCGTAGCAAAGGCCGCTTCAGCCTGCATCACTTGTGCCCAGCCAATTTCTCCTCCCCCGGGCACCGCCATGGCATTAAGCGCCATATTCTGCGCTTTAAATGGCGCCACACTAAACCCTTCTTCTGTAAAATACCGGCATAATGCCGCACAGAAGATACTTTTACCTGCATCACTGGACGTTCCCTGTACCATAATGACTGCACCCATCATAATTACCTCCCAAGTAAACGGTTGAACGTATGAAAAATAAAAAAATCCCAGCACCGATTGGCCTGAGAAATACGTATAAAAAAAACACGTTTCCCTTAACCCGAGGGCACGATCTTGCTGGTGAACAGGCAGGTTTCCTGGCTAACCGGTCTACATTTTAAAGCGCCTTCCCCGGATACCGAGTGGCATATGGCTTTAAAACTCACGGTTACAGTGGCGGGACCGCTCAGGATTTTCACCTGATTCCCTTTATACTCCGCAGAGTACCTGTTTCCAAACGTTATTCTATTAGATTGCTTTAGCGAATTAAGTACCTTTTACTTTACGTGACAAATCTACGTTATAACTAACCTAGAAATACTGAAAAAACAAGCTATATCGTATTTTATCAGATGAACCCAATGAACGCAACTATAATTTTCAAATTCAAAAGCATGATAGTTATATCACAGCTTCAGTAGTACAACAGTTACTATCATCAGCAGTGTGTAGGGAACGGTCTTGACCGTTCCGCGCTTGCAGTTTATCCGATCTAGATCTAGAATACCCCAACGGCTATCCCCTACTTGTGCTGCCATTATTGAAGGCAGGAACGGTCAAGACCGTTCCCTACATTCGGTTGTACTTTCCTTAAATGGACTTGCCGCTTAATTTAACAAAAGAAAGCTGTAGGGAACGGCTAAGCCCGTTTTCTACATTGGCAGGCTGCATTATATGGGGACTGTTTTGCTTGCATTTTTTAAATCATAAAACCTGTTATGGACAAGTCGAGTTCCCACAAGATCTGCGAAATGATGGAGGCCGATGTGACCCAAAAGACTACATAAATGGCCTACCTGGGGATTTTCTAGTAGACAAGGAACCACTTTCACTGCATGACGTGGCATTTTGTAGACACCAAGGAGACTATCTACGCCACGCAGAAAAATTTCTGCATGTTCTTTTACGCTAGCAATATAGACACCATCGCCAGCTTCCGTTTCGCCAACTCGGTACAGCGTTCCTTCATCGTTCTTACAAACTGCACGGTAAAAGGGGAGTGCTAGTAACTGCTGATGCGCCGGTGCCACATCAGAGGCAAGCGTATGTAAATGAATGGCGGCCATGGTGGCAGGTAAGTAGAGATCAGCTAACCCCAGATACAGGTAGTTCATCTGCTAACCTCATTTTTAACCTGTTGTACAAGCTCGGCTATTTTAGGATACGCTTCTCTTGTCCCTTGTACCACCAGCGGACGGCCAATGGTAACTAGACCCAAACGCCGAGAAATGTAACCACCAATACGCATTTTAATAGAAACACAATGCAATGTATCGATAAACATAAGTTCATCACCGAGACCAACCATAGTCGCCACTCCCTGCAAAACGTTTTCCATTGTTTTCCCCACATTTCTACAACCCACGGAAAAAACTAGATTCTCCCATTCATCAAAACCAAAAAAATGCAATTGACCGTGATCTTCTTTGGTTTGGCGATCAAATAGTGTGAGCGTAAGCAACTCATCCCCCGTGGGAACTTTCGCTGCCTGCAATTTTCCCAAATGGATGGCAGCCGCTGTAACGGAAGAGTGTGCACCGCCGTAGCAATGATAAATAATGTGTTTACCCCTCATTCTATCCTCCAGACCGTGCAAGTGTTAATGCTTAACAATAATATAGACACCATTTTCCATATCATGGGCCACGGCCTCGAGTATGCGAGATAAGATGGTTGCCATTTTAGCCATTTCATCTTCTGTCTCTGCATAAAAAACAGGGAGACCCGCAATGCGATGATCCGTAGTGGTTGTCACAGCGGCCAGAAGCACCTTTGCAATGGTAATTTCCATAGACCTACCTCCTAATCCGCAGCACAGCGCCCAGCACGTGATACGAGTGGATTCACATAGGCACTCTCTAGCACAGGCACATTCTTTACCGCTTCCACAAAACACTCAATATCGGGTTCTATGGGCACAATCACCATGCCCACTCTGCCAGTATCTAACTTACGGCGCAAAAGTGGCGTAAATTCTGCCGTATCCACATCACGATGCACACCTAGCAACAGTGCAACATCATGGGCAATTGCTTGTCTTTGTCCCACATTGGCGATGATCTCGCGACCATTATCATCCCATGGTTCCAAGATCACGGCACGGCCTAGTTTTTCATAAATTTCGTGAATTTCACGCAGGGCAAGATTCATAATATGAATATCTTCCACAAACAGGTTGGGACCTTCAAAATGTAGCTTGGCAGGTCTAACCTTGACAATATTTCGTACCAAATAACCGCGCATAAAACGACGAACAAAGGCTATGGCAATGGTCCCGGCGAGGATCCCTGGCAGTGGGGAGTACAAAAAAGTAAATAGCGATGTCATTAAGGATACAAACACCACTAAATAGTTGCGCGCTTCAAAAGTGCGGGCAATGCCTTCAATAAAATCTGGACCCCGGGAAACCAAGGTGGATTGATCTAGCGATTCTAACATCTGGCGCTCCATACTACGCACGTCACGAAACTGCGTCGCCGCCAATGCCAAGAAAGTGACTGCTGTGTATTCCTTAGCCGCAATGGCGGGAACGGCCACCGCTCCCAGGGTGGCCGCTATAAAACCCAATGCCAAATGTGTAACCACTGCATGGGGATAGGAAGGGTATTGGCGGAAATCCCGGCGCATCATCCAAGAACGAGCCACCGTTCCCATGACAACACCACAGAGGATGGCCAATATATCTTTTGTCAACGCCTACTCAGCTCCCTTCCGGGCCTCCATTTTGCTTATCTTCATCCGCTTTGGATGTATCCTCTTCGTCATCTCGAGGGGCACCGAGGAAATTGGACATTTCTTTATTTCTAAAATCCTTCAGTTTTTGCTTCATTTGCTGATAACCACCGGTGCTAATCAGTAAGTAGAGGGCAACAGCAGCCACAATACCCACAACGAGCCATAAAACAGCACGCAACGCTGTACCACCAGCTCCATCAGATGTGGTGGGTGCTGGACTTGCAGCTTGATCTCCCTCGGCGGTACCATAGATGAAATCATTTACCACTTCAGAGAAGAGGGCCATAGATTCCTCGGCTTGATCTTTATCATTGGTATGTGAACCCACTTCGATGAGCATGGCACGTGGTGACATATCCTGATTGTAGCTGCCGCGAGCCATGAAAATCCCCTTAATTAGACCCGGATATGTTTCATCTGCCTGTTTTTTTACCCCTTCTGCAAACTTTTGATTATTGGCACGGTTCTGGTTCTGCCGACCAACGACCAGTTGAACCTGTACACGTTCCTTCCCTTCGACCTCACCAATGTACTCTTCTTCTGGTACGGCATCACGATGTACATCAATGATGGCATCTGGCTGCTCCTTAAGTGCTTCTTCCACCGTACGACGCGAACGGCCATAGGCACCGGCATCGTGCGGAGTATGCGGCTCTTTAGAACGAATCACCTCGATACCTTTTTCCTCTAAATTCTTTTGTAAGGAATCGGCCACATCAATAATGCCGCCACCAGGATCTTTGCTCTCTACGCCATCCCCCTCTATATACGATTCGGCACCATGGGAACTGTAGATGGCGATTTTTTTACTTTTTTGCTCATCTTGCGATTGAACAGGTAGAGCGATTCGTAACAAGCGATCTACACGCTCAATAATCCCTTCTTGTGACGGTTCTGCCAAGGTCACCTTGCGCACGAGTTCTGCCACAGCCCTTTGCTCCTTGACTGAAGTAACGCGATAGTAATTATTATCGGTATTGATATACTCATCACCGACTGTAATCTGTCTTGCTGTGCGCATAATCACATCACCATCATCATCCACCATGGTGTAAAACTGTCCAGATTGATGCTCGCCATCAAAAATATCATCGGCTACAACCCGTTCATTGAGTGCGGAAAAGAAGAGTAAACTGATGGCAAGAACCATCACCAGTGCCAGTTTCAGGGAGAAAAATCTACTCTTCATCAATGAATTCCTCCTCTTCTTCACTATGCTTCATCTCTTCCCGGTCCAACTCTTCACTAAACTCGGAGTCAGATAGTCCACGTTTTAAACTTTCTGGCCGATCCTCAGACGGACCCCCCTGCAGGCGTTCCCTTGATTCGCCAAAAATTTCGGCTAACAAAAGCGCTAAAATACCGCCAATGACCACCGCATCGAAGACGCCTGCTCCACCGATCACCATACTTCCGGATCCACCAAAAATAGCAATCTCAATGCGGGAATAAATATCCGTCAATAAGAGGCCCATGGATCCGGCAATAAAGGCCGAACGTCGCGAACGACCCGCTACGTAACCAATAACAGCAGCTATAACGGCAAAAATATACAGCGGATCTAAAAATGTGTTATAGGTGGGCTCCGTAGGTAAAATCTTCATCGCCGCATATACGGCTACGGATGTAACAAGTGCTGCCAAGACAGCTCTAATTTTTTCCTTGGCTGTTCCCGCCTTGATAAACAGATAGACCGCCAGTGCAACAGGTATGATGCCACCACCAATATTAATGGACACATTGTCACTAAGGGGGATGTCCGGTAAAAACCCCCCCACCACCATGGCACCAACAAACAGAAGTGCTGCTCGGTCTGTCAAACGCAACCGATCTAGTACCCGCTGGGCCGCACCCAGATAAATCGCAATGGCCACGGCAACGAGCACAAGCATACCAATCGTCATAATCCTACACCTCCAAAGATAAATATTGCTACGAATAGCGTTAGCAAAAACGGCAGTATTTATGCGAATTGGTAAAAGTGATACAAAAATAAGTAGGAAAGAAAAGCGTGCTCACTCAGTTACGAAATAATTTCGTGAGACGCGGGACACATAAATTATCCCGTGTCCAAATTATCGAAGCCGCTACTCTTTCGCCACAGTAGTGTAGGGAGCGGTCTTGACCGTTCCGCTGCGTTTGCTATTATTTTCAGAATGACACTGTTATACCCTCTTTAAGCTAAATCTTGGAGCACGGAACGGTCAAGACCGTTCCCTACATTTGCATGTTCCTGCTTTTAGCCACTTTACAAATGTAAAGTGATACAAAAAAAAGCAGCAACTCGAAATGAGGCTGCTACTTTCTGTATAGAATTACTATAGGGTTCATGGCATTATATTGACATAATGGCAAAAAATTTAAAATTCGTTGCTACAACTACCGGGCTAATGACCTAGCCGTCATCCACTCTTTCGTTTTACCCGTGATAACTACAGGTGTTTGACCTAAGTCACGTACAGTGGCGCTACCTGTCATCACCATCACCATTTTTAATTCTCGCATGATCCTGTCAAGACGCTCGCGCAGTTTATTCGGGCCTTCTGCTAGTAAAATACGAATAGCAAGACCCGCAATACCTACAGCATTAGCACCCAATGCCAATGCTTTAGCGGCGAGCAGACCACTATTAATTCCTCCAGAAGCGATAATATCCAAGCAAGGAGCACCTGCTCTGGCTTCCAAAATGGATAGCGCCGTGGGAATTCCCCACTGTAGAAGATCAGCACTCGTATCGTGTTGTGCCCGATGACTTTCGATTTGCATAAAGTTTGTGCCACCCCTGCCACCTACATCAATGGCGGTGACACCAAGTTGGGCAAATAGTGCGGCTTGCTCCTTAGCGATACCAAAGCCCACTTCCTTGATAATCACAGGCACAGTAACAGCCTGCACAATTTTGGCAATGTGCTCCTGATAACCACGAAAATCCACGTCACCTTCTGCCATCAACAGTTCCTGCGGCACATTAAGGTGAATCTGTAGTGCATTGGCTTCCACCATCTCCACAGCCTGCTTGGCCAACTCAACGCTAGCATAGGCACCAATGTTAGCGAAGATAATGCCGTCAGGGTAAACATCACGCACCACGCCATAGGTTCGGTGATAATGAGGGTTTTCCAAGGCGGCCATTTGCGAACCGACGGCGATGGCAAAGCCGCAATCTTTAGCCACTAAGGCTAATTCACGATTCAACTTTTTTGCATCCTCGACTCCACCCGTAATGGCGTTAATGAGGAAGGGGCATGGTAAACGGATGCCGGCAAGAGTCGTTGAGAGATCTAGCGCTTGTATTGCAAGCTCCGGCAGGCAGTTATGGATCAAGTCCACATGATCGAAATCAGCGTTTGCTAACTCTGCACGTACTACATGCTGCAGGTGTTCTAGCTTTCTTTCCTGCCGGGTCATGCTTACTTATCCTGATCTTTAAATAAATCACCAAACACATCACCAAGGGTGAGCCCAGTACCCGTATCTTGAGGTTGTTGTACTTGGGGTTGTGATTCACGTTTGGGTTTGGGCGCGGCTTCACGCATGCTGAGACTAACGCGTTTGCCTTCTGTGTTGATATCAAGAATCTTGACTTTAACCATTTGACCTTGTTGCACCACGTCAGATGATTGCTTTACATGATGGTTGGCCAGCTGTGAAATGTGTACAAGCCCTTCCACACCAGGAATTAATTCTACAAAAGCACCAAAGTCCACAGTACGCGTGACCTTTCCTTCCACAATATCGCCAACTTTATACTGCTTGTCGATTTGTGTCCAGGGATCCGGTTGCGCTTGCCGTAGAGAAAGACCGATGCGTTCCCGTTCGGGAATGACTTCGGTTACCTTGACATCAATTTCATCCCCGACACTTAATACTTCGCCGGGAGTTTCAATGCGATGCCAGGAAATTTCAGAGATGTGAACCAAACCGTCAATCCCACCCACGTCCACAAAGGCACCAAAGTTAGTGAGGCGCTTGACGGTACCATGAATAATTTCACCGGGTTTAAGGGCGTTTAGTATTTCTTCTTTTTTAGCACCTTGTTCTTCTTCTAGTACTTGCTTGCGAGAAAGAATGAGCTTTTCTTTTTCTTTACGCATTTCAATAATTTTAAAGGAAACTTCTTGATGTAAAAACTCACTGAAATCTGGAATAAAACGAATGTCAACTAATGAGCCGGGCATAAAGCCTTCGTAGCCACCACCTAGGTTAACTACCATGCCTGCTTGAACGGTTTCTTTAACGGTTCCCGTTAAAATAGTCCCATCATTAAAGGCAGTCTCTAACTCTTCCCATTTTTGCTTGCGCTCAATGTCTTTGCGGGAAAGAATTATGGTACCTTCCTCGTCATCCATATCCTTAATGACGACTTCGATTTCTGCTCCCGCTTGTAGAACAGTGGCTACAGTTTGGTCGCCAGATAATATAACTTCCTGGCGAGGAAGTACACCCTCGCTCTTATACCCAATATCAATAAGGGCTTCATCGTCGGACACCTGTACAACAGTGCCGTTTACCACATCACCCACAGAGAAATCACGTACTGCTTGATCCATGGGGACCTCCTCTACTGCCGACTGTTCTTCTTGAACTTCCACGATCTCTTCTTCCTTAGCTTCTTCTTGAACCTCTTCTTCAACCTCTACATCAACGTTCTTTTCTTCTTCCATCTTAGCAATAACCTCCTTTATCAACCAGTCGGGTGTTGAAGCACCGGCAGTCACCCCGACTGTCCTCAACCCTTGCAATTGCGCGGTATTTAGGTCGTCAGCATCCGTAACTTCAATGGTAAGAGTTCCCACAGACCGGCAAATAGCTGCCAATTTCCGTGTATTACTGCTTGTAATACTCCCCACTACCACCATTACATCGGCTTCCTTAGCCAGCGTACTGGCCGCTTCTTGCCGCAATGCCGTCGCCTTACAAATGGTATTGTATATTTGAACCACCGGTACGAACTCTTTTAGTTTCTCCACTATTTCATCCAGAATACGAACTTGTTGTGTCGTTTGTGCCACTACGGCAACGGGTCGTGTGGAATCCAATCCGCTTAATTTTTCGACATCAGCAGGAGTTCGCACCACCATGGGTTGATCAAGCCCCCAACCGAGCACGCCTTGGATTTCAGGGTGCTCACGATCACCGACTATCACTACTTGCTGTCTAGTCTGTACCAGTTGCGCCACCGTATCCTGCAACTTTTGCACAAAAGTACAGGTAGCATTAATTACAGTTAGCTCTCGCTTGGCAGCAGTGGCGAGGATTTCGGGTCTTACACCATGTGAACGAATGATCACGGTTGCCCCCATTGGCACTTCTGCTAGCTCATCAACAAAAATAACGCCCGCCTCAGTCAATCGGCTCAGTAGGCTTTCATTATGTGCAAGAGGTCCTAACGCGTATAATGGGCCGTGCCGCACGGATGAGAGAGCTAAATCCACGGCTTTTTTAACGCCACCACAAAAACCAGCCTGACTAGCAATTTGAATCTTCAGAGCATCTCACCTCAACCTTACGTCCGGCGCAAGTGGTCAATTTCTTGCATAATTCTCTTTGCCACATCGTCAAGTTGCTCGCTACGAACCTTGACCCCATAATATTCAGGAAAACGAAGAGGTGTACCAATGCGTACGCGCACCCGCCGAAATAATTTATAAGGGCCAATGATGGCGATGGGCACTACTGGAGCTTCACTTTTAACAGCTATAAAGCCTACACCCGCCTGAGGTGGCAGTAAATCAGCGGTCCGACTGCGTGTCCCTTCAGGGAACATACCTAACCCATGACCGGCTTGCAGCGTTTCTAACGACGTTTTAATGGCTTTGCGGTCGGCACTGTTACGTTTAATGGGAAAGACTTGAATCATCTTTAAAAACCGGCCCATGACAGGAATTTTAAACAACTCTTCTTTGGCCATAAAGCGAGCAAATCGTCTTGTTAAAGCACCAACGAGGGGTGGATCGTACCAAGAAATATGGTTTGCACAAAGGATAAAAGGGCCCTCTGAAGGGATATTTTCCCGACCTTGCACATCCCAGCGAAAAAATATGGTAAAAATAATTTCACAAAACGTACGAAATATCGCATAAATCATGCATCTTCCCTCCCCCCGTTACGCACGTAAAACGGTCGCTACGATAAAATCGATAACCTGTTCAATGGTCATTTCTGTGGTATCGACATGCAAAGCATCGTCTGCAGGTCGTAGGGGTGAACACTCCCGTTCCGAGTCGATTTTATCACGAGCTGCGATTTCGTCAACCATTTGCTCTAATACCAGTGATTCGCCCTTTGCCACCAATTCAGCCAGACGACGCCGTGCTCTCTCTGTCAGCGTTGCCGTTAAATAAAATTTAAACTCGGCCTCAGGCATCACGTTAGTCCCAATATCGCGACCATCCATGACTACGCCACCACGATGCCCTATTTCCCTTTGTTTATCAACCATAACTTCCCGTACTTGGGGACAAAGTGCGACAAAAGAAACATGGCGACTTACCTCGGGTTCACGGATAGCACTACTAACATTTTCCCCATTTAGAAAAATGATATTTTGCCCTTCGCAATCGCTCTGGATATCTACATCCACACTTGCAGTCAATGCCTTTAACTCTTTACCATCATGGAGATCAACTCCACGGCGTAAGCCTGCTAGAGTGATGGCACGATACATTGCACCCGTATCTAAATACGCTAGCTCCAATCGTTTGGCTACAGCGCGCGCTACCGTACTCTTGCCGGCACCAGCCGGTCCATCAATGGCCACTCTCGGTTTCATAGGCAATGCCTCCCCAGCAAAAAATGCACAACAAAAACAACACACTAGGTGTTGTCTGAAGTGAGGTCGGGCCGTAGTAAACGCGCTTCCCTCAGATAAATATGTTTCACATCTGCTTGACATAGCTGGGTATTTACATGCATGAGCACCCGAATGCACATAGGCAAGGCGCCTGGAACATCTATTTCAACTGTGTCAAAAAGCGGCACATGTGTCCAACCAAGCTCGCGGGCAGCCGCAGCAGGAAAAGCGGCGGTCAAATCCGGCGTGGCAGAAAAT